>NZ_JBQKDH010000001.1:0-221510 GCF_052121955.1 Parafannyhessea sp. LCP19S3_B1
AGCCGGGGCAGGGGCCGGCCGCGGTGCGGGAGCCGGCCGCGGTGCGGGAGCCGGCCGCGGTGCGGGAGTCGGCGTAGGTGCGGGCGCGGGAGTCGGCGCGGCCGCCCTCTGGGAGCGCGCGATGTCCGCGCCGCGCAGGCTTGCCTCGGCATAGATCAGCTGTCTGTGGCCGAACAGCGCCTCGACGGCAGGCTCGACCACGGCCCTCACGTCTGCTCGCTCGAGCATCTTCACGGCGAACGCGGAGCCCTTAGGCAGGTTGACCAGCAGCTTCGAGCCGTCGTCGCTGATGGCCGAGGAGCTGAGCAGCAGCGAGCCGCGCGGCGGGTCCTTGCGCACCAGCGCGTCAACCACCTGGCGCCACCTGCGCTGGAGCTCTCCACCATCCGTCACGGCAGTCGATCCGGAAGCCGGACTTGGCGCAGGAGCCACGGGCTGGGGCGCCGGCTGGGATGCCGGTTTTGGCACCGGCCGGGGTGCCGGAGCCGGTGCGGGCTGGGGTGCCGGAGCCGGTGTCGGCCGGGACGTGACAGGCTTCGGTGCCGGCGCCGCGGATCGTGGCGCGGGAGCCGGCTTGCTTGCGGCTGCCTGCACGGGCGCCTGCTGCGACGCCCTGGGTTGCGGTGAAGGCGCAGGGCGCACCACAGCTTCTGGCTGCGGCGCGGTGGCCACGTTCTTCTCGCCCTGCGCCGGACGCGCGGGCGCAGTTGGACGCGGCGCACGGTGCGCGGCCGCTGGTGCGGCGGTCGGTGGCGCGGGGGTCGCCGGAGCGGCGGTAGGCATCGCGCCCGGCACCATCAGCTCCGCCACGCGGCGCTCGAGCTGGGCCACGCGGTCCGCGAGGGAGTCGAGCGTCAGGTCACTCTTGGGGCGCGCGATCTTGGTGAGCGCCACCTCGAGCACCAGGCGCTGGTCCGTCGCGGTGCGCATCTCCTTCGCGGCATCGCCCAGCACCACCATCGCGCGCGAGATCCTGTCCACGGAGCCAAACGCCAGCGCCTCGTCGCGCAGGTTCTGCAGTTCCTCCTCGTTGGCGTCCACCACGCCGGGCTTCGCTCCCACCGCGGCGATCACGTACACGTCGCGCAGATGACCCGCGAGCTCGCGGTTGAACTCCAGCAGGTCGCGGCCCTGGCTCACGAGGTCGCCCACAGCCGAGAACAGCGTGGGCACGTTGCGCTCCGCCATGGCGCAGGCGACGCTCACCAGCATGGAGCCGCTGACCTCGCCTAACAGGTCCTGGGCGGACTCCAGCGACACCTTGCCGTCACCAAATACGGAGAGCTTCTCCAGCGTGCTCAGCGCATCGCGCATGCCGCCGCGCGCGTGGCGCACCACCAGCTCGAGCGCGGCCTTGTCGTACTCGAAGCCCTCTTGACGGCAGACGTCCTCGAGGTGGGCCTCGATGTCCGGCGCGCCAATGGCGCGGAAGTCGAAGCGCTGCACGCGCGAGAGGATGGTCTCGGGAATCTTCTGCGGGTCCGTTGTGCACAGTACGAAAACCACGTGCTCAGGAGGCTCCTCAAGCGTCTTCAGCAGCGCGTTGAACGCCGCCGTCGTGAGCATGTGGACCTCGTCGATGATATAGAACTTGTAATTGCCGCGCACGGGGGCATAGTTGACGCGATTGATGATCTCTTCGCGAACGTTGTCCACGCCGGTCCTGGACGCGGCGTCCAGCTCGTACACGTCCGGGTGCTCGCCCGCCGCGATCAGCTTGCACTGCTCGCACGTCCCGTCCGGCAGATGCCCCGGCCCCTGCTCGCACATCAGGGCCTTTGCCAGGATGCGCGCCATGGTCGTCTTGCCCGTACCACGCGGCCCGCAGAACAGGTACGCGTGGCTCGTGCGGCCCTCCAGCACGGCGTTCTCAAGCGTCGAAACCACATGCTGCTGGCCAACTACCTGGTCAAACGTCTGCGGACGATACTTCCTGTACAGAGATTCCATTGCGCCTCCCGCGCGTCGCGACGCCACGCCCCCGGCTATGCCGCCGAGGCACCGCGTCGCGGGCCTTGTTGTCTGGGGCATAAGTATAGCGGCCGGGGGGCTTGCGACGCATCGCGGTCGCGGCGCGGGATGCCTTGCTGCCACGGACCGCGCGGATCGCTTGCCGTGCTTTTCGCCGCATGCGGCAGCGATTTTGCTGCGGCGCGCTACGTCCACAGTACTTATCTTTCATCTATCTTTATGCATCTATGGAGTTTGCCCAGTTGAGTCAATTTTGCTCGTTTATCACGCTATATCGCTTGCTATGGACGACTAGTCGAACGTTGATATTTGTTATAATTCGCCCTCACTACTACATGCGGCAGCTCATCTTAGTTCGTCGCTCGTCCGCGCGAGAGCGTCGCGCGGTCGAAAGAACGAGTTAGTGATGACAAAGCCGCGGTCACGCACGGGAGGTCTTCAACATGAGACTCACGGTCAGACTTTCGGATGCCCTGCGCATCACGCGCGCCCTTAGGGCTCAGCGCGTAGACCTGCACAACCTTCCCCACGGCGAGCTCCAGGCTCCTGACCCCTCGCCCGCGAAGCGTTGGTCCGCACAAGCCATCGATTGCGACGCGCTCCTCCTGAGCGAACCGCCGAGTCCAGGGGAGCCAGTCGAGGTTATCGTTAGCCGCTTCTGCAAAGCACCGCGCACAAAGCTGCTGCATGCCAGTACGCTCAGGGACTGGCTATTGCCGCAGAACTCGTTCATCCGAGTCGATGACGAAATCTGGATACCCCGACCAGAGATGCTCTTTGCACAGATGGGGTCTCTTCTTTCCCCCGTTGAGCACCTCGCGCTCGAGCTCGAGCTTTGCGGAACCTACACCTTGGACGCCCACGAGCCCAATCGCGGTGCGTCGACGTTCGGCATCGCTCCCGCAACTAGCGAGGAAGAGATACGTGCCTTTCTCGCCTCCTACCCGCAGGCTCACATCTGGGGAATGCAGCAGGCAAGAAGCCTCGCACCTCTCATTACTGATAACTCCTGGTCTCCGATGGAAACCTCTGTGGCGACCGTGCTCTCGATACCCGTCACAAGCCAGGGCTATGGCCTCGGGCCCCTGGTCCTCAACAAGCGATTCGCTGGGGGCACCGCCTTCGTCGGAGCGCGCACCTCTCGCGTTCCAGACATTCTCTTTGCAGGAACGCACGTTGGCTTCAACTACGACAGCAGCGATCACCTTCCTATCGATACCATTGCCCACGCCGGCCTTAACCTTGGGCTGAACCCAGGCAGCCACGCCAGAGAGCGTGAGCTTGACAGGGCAACACGCGATGCGAGACACAAGTTCGTCGATGACCGCCGCAGAGACCGCGAGCTTATGGCCGCTGGCCTGCAGGTTATTTCCGTTACGTCCGAAGATCTGTACGAGCCAGGCGGTATGGACGCGCTGGCAAGATGGGCGATGGACAGAATCGAGGCCGAGGGAGCTCGAAACCTCCTCGCCCAACGCGATGCTCTCACCCACCAGGACCTCGCACGTACCAGGCAGCTGTTGCTGTGGTCGCTCCTGCCTGGCCGTCGAGGCGACATGGCCCGCGGCGAGCTCGAACGTCGCTAGTACGGGCACGAAAGCGATGGGCCGCATCACCCGGACACGGCCCATCGCACACGAACGTAGAACATATTTTCGACACATTTCAGCGACCTGCGAAAACGCGACGCGAACGTCAACCTTACTTTGAGTGTTCTACGTTCGGCCTCACTAGTTGCGTCGCACGTCCCGCCTACAGCTCGATGCTGCTCACGCCCCACTCCTCGAAGCGGCGCCGCAGCTCGTCCATGATCGGCACGCCCGCGCTGCAGCCAATGCGCTCGGCACCCGCGCGCACCATGTCCAAAAACGCGTCGGCCGTGCGAATGCCACCCGCGGCCTTCACCTTCACGCGCGGATCCACGTGCGCGCGCATCAGCCGCACGTCCTCCACGGTCGCCCCGCCGGTGCTGAAACCGGTCGACGTCTTCACGAACGTGGGCAGCACGCGGTTGGCCACCTCGCACAGCGCCACCTTCTCGTCATCGGTCAGCAGGCAGTTCTCGAAGATCACCTTGCTCGGAACGCCTGCCTCACGGCACACGTCCACGATCTGCCGCATCTCGTCCTCGACGTACTCCCAGTTGCCGGCCTTGACCTCCGTCAGGTTCACCACGTAGTCGATCTCGTTCGCACCCGCGGCCAGGGCGTCTTTCGTCTCGAACACCTTGCACGCGACGCTCGTCTGTCCCAGCGGAAACCCGATAGCGGCACCGGTGTCGATGTCGGTCCCCGCCAGAAGGCGCGAGCACAGCGCCGACTGCACCGAGTTGATCGCGACCATCTTGAAGTGGTAGCGCCGCGCCTCGCCGCACAGGCGCTCCATGTCCTCGCGCGTCGCGTCGGGGTGCAGGTTGGTGTGGTCAACGAGCCTCGCAAGGTCGTCCAGCGTGTAAGACTTCATGTTCCCCCTCCCCCGCGCGCGTCCGTCCGCGCGCGACCAATGCTTCGACATGCGCATTATCCAACGCATCGCCGCGCGCCGCGACCATCGCTCACGCAGACGGTTGCGCAGGACGGCCCCGTGGGGCTTTCGCGCAGATGAGAAGAACGGGGTGGCACCTCTCGGCACCGCCCCGTCCAGAGCAAGTCATATTCGGTTGTGCGCATGCGCGAGTGCGTGTTCCGCGTCGTGGATGGCGAGGCACCCCCGCCGTTTCCGCGCCTTCCTAGAGTCTCACGACGCCGTGAGTCCCCGGGAATCGACGCCACATGAGTCCGCGACACTCTTGCGGCCGCACGAAACCTCGCGTGCGCGGGAAAGCCATTCCCTCTCTCATTCGCCTCGACCCCCTTTCAGCTCTCGGCCGCCAGGCATCGGGCACCGCCTTCCGCCTGGCATCTAACGCTTGCTACCTAGCAGTCACCTTCGCGCCTGCAATTCCGCGCTTCCGCAGCCCCGCAAGCAAGTAGGTCGCAGCACATCCGCCGTCCGGCTACTCGATGGTGACCTTCGTGACGTTTGCCTTCTTCTCCTCCTGCTTCGGGACGTCGACCGTCAGAACGCCGCCGTCCATCTTTGCAGAGATGCCCTCGTTGGCCGCGTCCTTCAGGTACACGCCACGGGTTGCCTGCCACTCCGAGGTCTCCTTCTGCAGGTAGTTCTTGTCCTTCTGCTCGTCGGACTCCTTCTTGTCGACGCTAATGCTCAGACGACCCTCGTTGAGCTCAATGTCGACCTGGTCCTTCTTGACGCCCGGCAGCTCAGCCGTGATCACGTACTTGTCGCCCGCGTCCTCGACGTCCATGTTGAACGCGTCTGCGTCCGACACAGCCAGCGGTGCGAAGAAGTCGTCAATCGCTGCGAACGGCCAAACCCTGCGAAGTGCCTTCTCGTAGTCGCTATAGGGAACCATGCCTGCCATTGTTACCACTCCTTCTATTGGCTGGACGCCCTTCCTTTGGGCTTCCTTGGGTTCACTGGTATATGTAACCACCTACCAGTAACTTAAACATGATTTCTCAGATTTTTTGAGTCTATGTCGCTAACTATATCTAAGTGCTTCAGCCTAAGGTTTAGACCTCTCGAATCCATGACGCCTGTCTCCATGCACAAGGGGACGTCGCCCAAGCTGGGAAACGTCCCCTCGGTCGTCCTTCTCTCTGGCGCCCCTACAGACCACACTCCTCCAGGCGGTCCAGGATTTCGCCCAGCGTCGACTTGTACGCAAAGAGCTGCCGGTACGTCGCCGTCTTCATGCGACCCTGCGCGCGCAGGTCGTCCATCTGGCGCACGGCGTTGCCGTAGTCCTCCCGCACGCCCGCCGCAAACGCCTCGTAGCGCTCGAGCCTGCGCTCGCGCTCCGCCGCGGCCATGCCCGCGGTCGTCGTGTCATCGCTCATGCATCCTCCGTCCCACGCAAAGGGGCGCCCGCCTCCGTCGGAAGGCAGACGCCCCAGGCTTGTACCTATCTATCTTAACGGGCGCCTTCGCAGGCAGTCTCCCTTGCCGCGCGGCAGCCTACTCGGCCGCCTCCTCCGCCTTCTTGCCAAACTTCGCCTTGAGCGCACCCACGACGGCCGGAATGACAGAAACGAGGATGATGCCCACGATGACCAGCTCAAAGTGCTTCTGCACCGCAGGGATGCCGCCAAAGAAGTAGCCCAGCAGCGTAAAGAGCGTGGACCACGTGATGCCGCCCAGGATGTTGAAGATCACGAAGTTGCGCCAGTGCATGCCGCCCATGCCGCTCAGGAACGGGACGAACGTGCGGATGAACGGGAAGAACCTGCCCAGGAAGACCGCGAGGTGGCCCCACTTGTCCAGGAAGTCCTCCGTCTTCTTCACGCGCTCCGGGGTCATGGCCTTTACCTTGCCTGACGCCACGATTCTCTGCCCAAAGAAGTGGCCGATCATGAAGTTGCACTGGTCGCCCAGGATGGCCGCGGCCCACGCGACGCCAAGCAGCATAAAGATGTTGAAGCCGCCGTTGTGCGCGAAGAACCCCGACGCAAACAGCAGCGAGTCACCCGGAAGAAACGGGAAGAACACGACGCCCGTCTCGATGAAGATGATGAGAAACACAAAGCCGTACGCCACAACCGGTCCGGCGGCGATGGCGCTGGCTATGGCCGTGCGGGGGTCCTTCAGCAGCTCGACGATGAAGTTCACGAATCCCATGCGAGAAAATCCTTACCTTTGGCGGCGCCAACGCGTGCCAGGGCTCGCGACAGGCGGGTCCGCAGTCTCTGCTTACAACAACACCCCTTGCCGCGTTCGCGGTTTGGGGCGCAGGTCAAAGTGTGCTCGATGGGAACGGGCGCCCGCCCGAGGCTCCTTATGGCTGCTACCTTCCGGTCCTGACCAGGTTCGGAACAGTACGTCGCCCGAACCCATCGAGCACACTCACGGATTGATACTCTACCTGCCCGGCGCGGCGCACGTGGTATCGCCCGGACGATAACACCAAAAGCCCACGTCGTTTGAGCGTCGCTTGGGCATCCACGGCCGCGGCGCCCCGCCGATACGCTACCCTAGGTGCAACCAAATATCGCCGCGGGCAGAGCGAACGGCCACGGCGTCGTCACGGGAGGCGCGCATGATCAATCACTTCTGCAAGGTTCCCCTTTGGGAATGCAACGGTAAGCTCGTTCGCGTGGCGCAGGGTCAGGAGGCCGCGGACACGGTCATCCGCCACGCAAAGCTCGTAAGCGTCACCACGCGCGAGATCCTGGACAACGCGGACATCGCCATCAGCTGCGGCCGCGTCGCCTACATCGGATTCGACGGCCACACGGCCGAGCACTGCATCGGCCCCAACACAACCGTCGTGGACGCCCACGGCCTCTACGCCGCGCCCGGCCTTCTTGACACCCACATCCACATCGAGTCCTCCATGGTCGGCCCGTCCGAGTACGCGCGCGGCGTGGTGCCCCACGGCACCGTCGGCATCTACGCGGACCCGCACGAAGTCGCAAACGTCCGCGGCCTCGAGGGCGTGAAGGCCATGTGGCAGGACGCCGCCCGCACGCCGCTCAAGATCATGCTCACCACGCCGTCGTGCGTGCCGGCGGTCCTCGGCGTCGAGGACACGGGCTCCAGCATCGACGCCGTGCAGGTCGCGGACACCATGACGTGGCCCGAGACCTGTGGCCTCGGCGAGATGATGAACTTCCCCGGCATCCTTTCGGGCGAGAAGAACGCACTCGGCGAGGTGCAAGAGACCCTCAAGGCCGACAAGCCCGTGACCGGCCACTACGTCACGACGGACGACGACCGCGGCCTGAACGCCTACATCGCCGCCGGCGTCACGAGCTGCCACGAGTCCAGCACGTTCCAGGACGTCCTCGCAAAGCTCCGCATGGGCATGTACGTGCAGCTGCGCCAGGGCTCCGCCTGGCTCAACCTGCCGGGCTACCTGCCGCAGCTCGTCCAGAGCGGCGTGGACACCAGCCACTGCATGCTGTGCACGGACGACTCCCACCCGCACACCATCGTCGCGGACGGCCACATGGACCGCGTCCTGCGCGAGGCCGTCAGGCTCGGGCTCGACCCCGTCGTCGCCATCCAGATGTGCACCATCAACGCAGCCACGTACTTCGGCGTCGGGCTGGACATGGGCTCCATCACGCCGGGCAAGTGCGCGGACATCGCGCTGTTCGAGGACCTCACGGACTTCCGCGCCGCGCAGGTCTACATCGACGGCGAGCTCGTCGCGCGCGACGGCAAAGCCCTGTTCGAGGTCGAGCCGTTCCAGTGGCCCGACTTCATGACCAACACCATGGACCTTGGCATCGACATCACGCCGCAGACGTTCCGCATCCCGGTCGACACGCAGGAAGACACGTGCAAGGTCCGCGCGCTCGGAGTCAACGCGGGCGACACCCTCACGCGCGAGCTTTTCGTCCAGGTGCCCGTGCGCGACGGCTCGCTCCAGGCTGACCCGGAGCACGACGTGCTGAAGGCCTGCGTGTTCGACAGGCACCACGGCGAGAAGGGCACTCACGCCTTCGGCTTCATCAACGGCTTCGGCATCCACGGCGCGCTCGCCCAGACCGTGAGCCACGATGCCCACAACCTCCTCGTCATGGGCGACAACGACGCGGACATGGCGCTTGCGGCGAAGACGCTCGCGGAGTGCGGCGGCGGAGAGGTCGCCGTCATGGACGGTAAGGTCCTCGCCCTGGTCGAGCTGCCCGTCTGCGGCCTCATGAGCGACAAGCCCGTCGAGGTGGTCGCCTCCGAGGTCGACCGCATCGAGCAGGCATGGTCCACCATGGGTTGCACGCTGCCGTCGCCGTTCATGACCATGGGCGTCATGTCGCTTGCCTGCGTGCCGTTCCTGCGCCTCACCAACCGCGGCTACGTCAACTGCATCACGTTCAAGATGGAGCCGCTCCTGGCAGAGTAGCGCCACAAGGTAGCTGCAAGCCGTCCGCAAGGTCACGTCACGGGTCCGTCCTTCGGGGCGGACCTTTCGCTACCCGTTGCCTTTGCGCTACCATCGTGGGGTTCAACCACGTACAGGGAGACCACATGTCAAAAAAGAGCAAGAACCGCTCCAAGCAGGCGGCGCACATAAGCGCAAAGCAGCGCCAGGAGCAAAACCTCACCGCAGCCGAGCAAGATGCCGAAAAGTACGGAGACGTGCTCTTCTCGACAACGTACTTTCTGGACGAGAAGAGCGCGGACAACGCGGCCGCGCTGTATGGCGGGGGCCGCACGCGCGACCTGTGCCTCGTGCTTCTGGTCGTTGGCATCGTGATGCTGGTGACGAACTTCGTGCTGGGATTCAACCTGGCGATCTTCCTGATCGCGCTTGTGCTGTCGGTGTCTGGCGCCACGGCGTCAGGCAACTGGAAGTCCGTCACCATGTGGGCTCTCATGGGCACAAACCTGGGCGATTCCAAGGAGGACCTCAACCGCCACAACGTCGTGACCGCCGAGGAGGTCATCGTGGAGGGCCCCGGTGCAGAGGTGCTGCGCCTGCCGCTGCGCGAGCTGCGCCGCGTGCGCCACGACGAGCACGGCTGTCTGGCCATGTTTGGCAAGGCGCGTGTGGCGTACTTCCCGGCCAGCCAGATGAGCGTGAGCCGCCTGCGCGAGCTCGAGCAGTTCCTGGAGAAAGCCGCAAGATAGGTGCAAGATAGCCGCAAGCTGGGTGTCCGGCGCGCTAGACGCGCCGCAGTATGGGTATCAACCCTGTAACCAGCGGCAACATAACGGCGTCACGGGCGGGCGCGCGGTGCGGATGTCGCATCGTGCGCCCGCCTTCGCATGCCGGGGAGGAAGGACCCATGGCAATCGTAGCGGCGTTCGCGGTTCCGCACCCGCCCCTGATCATCCCGGCCGTAGGCAGGGGCCGCGAGAAAGAGATTCAGAAGACGATCGACGCGTATCGGGAGGTAGGCGCGCGCATCGCGGAGCTCGACCCGCAGACGATCGTGATATCGTCCCCGCACTCCGTCATGTACCGCGACTACATCCACGTATCGCCCGGCACGTCCGCGGAGGGGAACTTTGGGCAGTTTGGCGCAAGGGAGGCCCGCTACGCGGCGTGCTACGACACTGAGTTCGTGACGGCGCTCGCCGCGGCGGCGGACGCGGACGGGCTTGCCGCCGGCTGCGAGGGCGAGCGCGATTCCGCGCTTGACCACGCGACCATGATCCCGCTGCACTTTATACAGGAAGCCTACCGCAAGGCCGGGCGCGAGCCGCGCTACAAGGTGGTGCGCATGGGCATTTCCGGCCTTTCGCCCGCGGACCACTACCGCATGGGCACGCTGGTGCAGCGCGTGGCCAGCGTGCTGGGGCGGCGCTGCGTGTACGTGGCGTCCGGCGACCTTTCGCACAAGCTTGCGCCAGAGGGCCCGTACGGGTTTGCGGCGGAGGGGCCCAAGTTTGACCGGCGCGTGTGCAACGACTTCTCCACCGCGGATTTTCTTGACCTTTTGATGATCGATCGCGGGTTCGCGGAGCGCGCGGCAGAGTGCGGCCTGCGCAGCTTCCAGATCATGGCCGGCGCGCTGGACCAGACGGACGTGCGCTCAGAGCTCCTTTCCTACCAGGGGCCTTTTGGCGTTGGCTACGGCGTGGCGGCGTTCGTTCCCACGGGAGAAGAACGCGCGGACCCGGCTCGCGACTTTCTTTCCGCGTACGAGGACGCCCACCGCGAGGAGATGCGTCGCCGCAAGGAGGCGGAGGACCCGCTTGTGAGGCTGGCGCGGCTGTCGCTCGAGACATTCGTTCGCACGGGCGAGCGCCTGCGCGCGGCCGACGTGCCAGACGGGCTGCTGGCACAGCTGCGCAAGGCAGCGGACGACAGCCCCGCCGGCTGCTTCGTCTCGCTCAAGAAGGACGGCGAGCTGCGCGGCTGCATCGGGACCATCATGCCCACGCGCGACACCCTGTGGGCAGAGATCCTGGGCAACGCCGTCTCTGCCGGGGCGCATGACCCGCGCTTCTCGCCCGTGCGCAAGGGCGAGCTGGACGAGCTGGTGTACGACGTGGACGTGCTGACGCCCCCGGAGCGCATAGCGGGGCCGCAGGAGCTGGACGTGCACCGCTACGGCGTGATCGTGAGCACGGATGACGGCCGGCGCGGGCTGCTCCTGCCCGATCTTGACGGCGTGGACAGCGTGGAGCAGCAGGTGCGCATTGCGGCGCGCAAGGGCGGGATAGACCTCTCGCGCGACGACTGGCACCTGGATCGCTTCGAGGTGGTGAGGCACACATGACGCGCGCAGCGTCGGGCGCCGTGCCAGGCGCAACGTCAGGCGCGACGTGCGACGCGTGCCCGCGGCGCTGCAGGCTTGCGGAAGGCACGCTTGGCCGGTGCCGCGCGCGGCGCTGCCGGGACGGCAGGGTCCTGCCAGAGAACTACGGCAGGCTCACGTCCATTGCGCTCGACCCCATACAGAAGAAGCCCATCGCAAGGTGGATGCAAGGTTCGACCGTTCTTTCCGTTGGGAGCTACGGGTGCAACCTGCGGTGCCCGTTCTGCCAGAACTGGCAGATATCACAATCCGGCGAGGGCGACGTGCCGTGGCGCGAGGTATCGCCGCGGGAGCTGGTGCGCATGGCGCTTGACGTGCGGCGCCGCGAGGAGGCGGCCGGCAGACAGATGGCGGGGATCGCCTACACGTACAACGAGCCGCTCGTTGGCTGGGAGTACGTACGCGACTGCGGCGAGCTTGCGCACGAGACGGGCCTCGCGAACGTGCTCGTCTCGAACGGGTGCGCCACGCCGCAGGTAATTGCAACCCTCGCGCCCCTGGTGGACGCCGCCAACATAGACCTCAAGTCCTTCTCGCCCGCGTTCTACCACGCGTGCGGCGCGCCTGCCGGGGCGCTGGACGCCGTGCGGCACACCATAGAGGCGCTGGCCGCGGAGGGCGGCTGCCACCTGGAGGTGACCATGCTCGTCGTGCCCGGCATGAACGACACGGACGACCACATGCAGAGGCTTTCGCGGTGGCTTGCCTCCGTCGACCGCACGGTGGTGCTGCACGTGACGCGGTTCTTCCCGCGCTGGCACATGTCTGACGCACGGCCGACGGACGTGGAGCTTGTCTATCACCTGGCTGACGTTGCGCGAGAAGAGCTTGACTGCGTGCTGGTGGGCAACTGCTGACGGCGCGACGCAACCGCCCGCGAAGACGGCATGTCTAGCATCTGCCTTTACGGGTATACATAAAAACATACGCAGTTTTCGCGGGGGCCGCATGGCGATTTTGCCACGCGGCCCCCGCTTGGCACCCTAAGGAGGCTCAACATGATCTTTCAGGTCGACGACAACAGCGTCAAGTTCCTTGGCGACGACAACGAGGTCAAGGGCGCAGTCCTCTTTCCCGACGCGGGGGACGGCGTCGTGGACATCAACAAGACGTACGTTGCCCCAACGGAGCGCGGCATGGGGACCGCGGGACTCTTGATGGGCCGCGCGGCGGAGCACATCAAGGCGACGGGCAAGAAGGCCAGGCTTTCCTGCAGCTATGCGCAAGCGTGGTTCAAGAAGCACCCCGAGTACCAGGGCCTCGTGACGGAGTAGCGCGACGGTCGTGGCGGCGACTGCGCAGGCAGCCGCAAGCCCTGTGGAAGACAACCGCAAGAAGGCGGGCGGCACGTGGCTTTTGCCAACGGCCGCCCGCTTCGCTTGTACGCGCCGCGCGCAGGCGCAGGCGCAGGCGCAGGCGCAGGCGCGATCTTGCACCAGTCTTTACCTGCGCTGCAGACCGACCCACTCCCACAGGCTCACCGGGCGGCCGCCCACCGTCACGGGCGACCCGTCCGCGTCGACGTCCACGAAGTCGTGGTACACCTCGACCCAGCAGAAGTGGCCACGGTAGCGAAGCGGCGCGCCCGATGCGTCATGGTAGCGGCCCGTCAGGTCGTCCACGTGGTCAAACAGGGTAAGGTGGACGTCCGCGCCAAGGCGGCGCAGGTGGCGGTACGTGGGGATCGAGGTGCGACGCGGGTCGACGATGTCGTCGTCCGCGGACTGCACCAACCAGAGCGGTGTGCGAGCGATGGCCGCGACCTCGGCCTCCGTCGCAAGGTCGTCGTTCCACGCCGGACACACGGCGATGCCGGCGGCAAACAGGTCTGGGTAGTCTGCCAGCAGGCGGCACGTCATGAACCCGCCGTTGGAGAGCCCGCCCACGTACACGCGCGACGGGTCAACGGCCGGCAGCGCCGCGACGGCGCGACGCACCATGTCGCCAAGCGCGCGCACGTAGCGACTCTGGTTGTCGTCATCCATCCGGCCGGATCCAGAGTCCATCCAATACGTGGGGGAAGACGGCACCAGCACGTACGCCGCACCGCCGAGCTTTGCCTGGATGTCCGGTTGCCCAAGCGCCGTCACCCTGTTTGCCATGACCGTCAGAAACGGCACGCGCGGCTCGCCCGCGCCATGCAGCCACAGCAGCAGCGGCACGGACCGTGGCCGCGGCGAGCGATTACCCCGCGCGCACTCCGGCGTAAAGAGCGAGAGGCGCATGTGGTACCCATCGAAGTTGCCTTCGCCCGTGAGGTCCCATCCCAGCAGGTCGGGACAGGTGTCACCCGCAGACTCATCAAACACGAGGCCCCCGAGCGCACCCGCAGAAGGATTTTTCGCCGCAAGCGCGCGACGCTGTGCCACGTGAAACACGGGCATGAGCTCCCTCGAGCCCATGACCCCGCCACCGATGCGCTGGGTGGCCCTCACCTCCGGAAGCTCGAGCACCACGTGGCTGCCGCCGGGACGACGCGCGCCCATCTCGTCGCACGCCCATGCGCGAAGCACGGCTACGTCCTCCCCATCCGCGCGCACGGCAAAGGCATCTGCAAGGTCGCCGGCATCCGCAACGTCGTACGGCAGGTCAAGCACAAGCCTGCTCACGTATGCGCCCCTGTCCGTCGCGGTCGTGACGGTTCGATACTCTGCCATGATGCCTCCAAAGTCTTCCGCGAGGCGTCCGCGCGTGGCGCTCGGGCAAATTTCCGCGCAAGGCGCCCGAAAGGCGGGTCGCAACCATGTTCTCACGTCCTTCTCGCCCGCGGGGCGAGAAGGGAAAGGCCTCCGGGGCCAAAGGCAGATGCCAGCTCCGGAGGCCTTGCGTGCTCTAGCTTCGGTCGTCGCCGCGCGCGGCAACCTTGCAGTTGCCTTGCGGCCGCCTTGCGCCTACCTGCGGTGCGCGCGGTAGTACGCGATGAGCGCCTTCGTAGAGGCGTCCTGGGCGGCGAGCGCCTCGTCGTCGTGGAACGCGGGCGTGATCTGCTTCGCAAGCTGCTTGCCCAGCTCGACGCCCCACTGGTCGTAGGAGTCCAGGCCCCAGACCGTGCCCTCGACAAACGTGATGTGCTCGTACAGCGCGATGAGCTCGCCCAGGGCGTGCGCGTTCAGCGTGTCGCCAAAGATCGACGTGGTCGGGCGGTTGCCGGTGAAGACGCGCGCCGGGACCATCCACTCCGCAGTGCCCTCCGCGCGGACCTCGTCAGCGGTCTTGCCAAAGGCGAGGGCCTTCGTCTGCGCAAGGAAGTTGCCCAGGAAGAGCTCGTGCACGTCCTGGTCGCCGTCCTTCGTGGGGTTGGGAGTGTTGGCGAACGCGATGAAATCGGCCGGAATCATGCGCGTGCCCTGGTGAATGAGCTGGTAGAACGCGTGCTGGCCGTTGGTGCCGGCCTCGCCCCAGAAGATCTCGCCGGTGTCGGACGTGACGGGGGTGCCGTCCCAGCGCGTGGACTTGCCGTTGGATTCCATGGTCAGCTGCTGCAGGTACGCCGGGAAGCGGTGCAGGTACTGGTTGTACGGCAGCACGGCGTGGCTTGCGGCCTTGAAGAAGTTGACGTACCAGACGTTGATGAGGCCCATGAGCGCGACGACGTTCTGCTCGAGCGGGGTCTCGCAGAAGTAGGTGTCGAGGTCGTGGAAGCCGGCCAGGAAGTCCTTGAACATCTGCGGGCCAAACGCGATGATGAGCGACAGGCCGACTGCGGCGTCGACGGAGTAGCGGCCGCCGACCCAGCTCCAGAAGCCGAAGGCGTTCGCCGGGTCGATGCCGAACTTCTCAACGAGCTCCAGGTTGGTCGAGACCGCGACGAAGTGCTTCTTGATGGCATCTGCAACGGAGGCGTCGGAGCCGTCGATTGCGCCCTGCGCCTTCAGTCCCTCCAGCAGCCAGGTGCGAGCCTCGCGCGCGTTCGTCATCGTCTCGAGCGTCGTGAACGTCTTGGACACTATGACCACCAGCGTGGTCTCGGGGTCGAGGCCCTTGACCTTCTCGGCCATGTCGTTGGGGTCGATGTTAGAGACGTAGCGCACGGAGATGCCGGCGTCCGCGTACGGCTTGAGCGCCTCGTACACCATGACCGGGCCCAGGTCGGAGCCGCCGATGCCGATGGAGACGACGGTCTCGATCTTCTTGCCGGTGACGCCCTTCCACTCGCCGGAGCGCACGCTTTCCGCGAACGCGTACATGCGGTCCAGCACCTCGTGCACGTCCTTCACGCAGTCCTGGCCGTCGACGATGAGCTTGCCGGCGTCTGACGCGGGACGGCGCAGCGCCGTGTGCAGGACGGCGCGGTCCTCGGTGGTGTTGATGTGCACGCCGTTGAACATCGCGGTGCGGCGCTCCTCAAGACCCACCGCCTTGCCAAGGGCGGCCAGCAGCTCGACGGTCTCGTCCGTCACGAGGTTCTTCGACAGGTCAAAGTGCAGGTCGGATAGGTCAAACGACAGCTTCTGGACGCGCTGGGGGTCAGCGGCGAACCAATCCTTCAGGCTGATGCCCTTGGACTGGAGGCTGTCGAAGTGGTCCTCGAGGGCCTTCCACTCTGGGGTCTGCGTCGCGTCGATGGGTGCGGGTACGTCTGGCATGCTAGCTCCTTAGGTCTGACTGCAGTTACGTGCAAGACCGGGTCGCCCGGGCGGCGACCGCAACATACAGCCCTAATTCTACCCCGTTCGCCAAAAGATGCGTGACAGGGCATAAAGTGCCAACAGACTTGCGCGCGGGCGAGAAGGGCGCGGGCCCTTTGCCGCGGCCGCGGGCCCGGTGGCGCTAGATGGGCTCGCCAAGCGGCGGTACGCGCTTCAGGCGCGCCCACATGACCTGCTTCTGCCGCTTGTCTGCAAGGGCCGCCTCGAAGCCGCCCAGGTTCAGCACGCGCATGCCCAGCACAAGCGCCACGACGCCGGGCGCGAGCATCGCCTCCGCAAAGTCCGGAAGCGCCGCGAGCTCGTCCGCGTACGCCTCGCGCACGGCCGCGGCGGCGGCCTCGTCGCACAAGACGAGCGTCGCCGGGTCAAGCGCGGCTACGACGCGTTGCAGCGTTTCCGCAGGCAGCGGCTTGCCGGTGTCAAGCGAACACGACACCGCCGCCCAGTCCTCGGGTGCGTAGCCCAGCGCCTCGAGCGACTTGCGGAGCGCCGTCCCGTCCTCGCCCGAAAGCAGGGGACGCCCGTCCTTCTCGCCTGCGTTGAGCTGGCCTTTCACAAACAGGACGGAAGAGAACGAGTTGCCAGACATGCACACGCCCCTAGACGCGAGCCCCGCGAGCTCCGCGCGGGCCTTCGCCACGTACGCGTCGCGACGCGCCTCCCTGTCTGACGGCATGGTCGCTCCTCTCGTGTTGTCGCCGTTGGCTTTTATGGATTCGATTCTAGCGCCGCAATCCTGCGCAGATTGGGTATAAGCGCTCCAGAGACAATCTGCGCGCTCGCGCGCGCCCCTTCGAAGGAGAGAGTTAATGGCAAACGCAATCACCTCCGCGGACTTCGATTCCGTCCTCGCAAGCTCTGACAAGCCGGTCCTGGTTGACTTCTGGGCTTCCTGGTGCGGCCCCTGCCGCGCGCTTGGCCCCGTCGTCGAGCAGGTTGGGGACGAGATGGCCGACCGCCTGACCGTCTACAAGTGCAACGTGGACGAGGAGGGCGACCTGGCCCAGAGGTTCCAGATCGTGTCCATCCCCACGCTCATCCTGTTCAAGGACGGCAAGCCCGTCCACACCATGGTGGGCAACATGCCGAAGGCCGACCTCGTGAAGGAGCTCGAGGCAAACCTGTAGGGCCCGCCCCACATACGCATTTTGCGGACGTCTGCGCGGCGTCCGCTTTTTGTATCTGCCGGCCGCCGGCCTCCTTGCAGGCATCTGCGCGGCCGCACCCACGGAGGTCATCCCATGACGCAAGACAAGCGCAAGGCAGGCGCGCTCGCGCGGCTGGTGCAGAGCCGGCGCGCGATGCTGGTGCTCGTTGCGGTGCTGGTCTTTACCTGGCTTCTGTTCGAAATCAAGACGGACGACATCATGCGCATGGACGCCGCCGCGCACAGCCTGGTCGTGATGCACATGCGCGCGGCGTGGCTCACGCCCATCATGCAGTCGATATCGGACCTCGCCTACCCCGTGGTGCTGGTGGTGATGCTCCTGGTAATCGAGGTCTTCGCCCCCGGACGCCGCCCCGGGCTGTGCGCCGCTGTCAACCTCGTGCTCGCCACGCTGCTCAACCTGCTGCTCAAGGCGCTGATCCAGCGCCCACGCCCCGAGGGCTACCGCCTGGTCGCGGAGAGCGGCTTCAGCTTCCCGTCCGGCCACTCCATGGTGGCGATGGCGTTCTACGGGCTGCTCATCTGGATGGTCTGGCGCTACGAGAAGGACGCCCTCGTGCGTCGGCTTGGCGTCATCGGCTTTGGCCTTGTTATCGTGCTCGTGGGGCTTAGCCGCATCTACCTGGGCGTTCACTACGCCTCAGACGTGCTTGCGGGTTTCTGCGCGTCCATCGCGTGGCTTGGCGTGTACACCAAGCTCCTTGCACCCGTCTTCCTTGCGCAACGGAAAGACCCTCAGGGTGCGCCGGGCGAGAAGGACGGCGCCGGCCGCGAGGCCTAAAGGCAACTGCAAGCTTGAGCCACTCGTCTGGCGGCCGGGTGTCTGACGGCACCGCGAGCGCGGGCTCCTGCGTCACGCCGACCCCTTGCCGGCCCCTATGACTCCTGCCAGTCCAGGGCGCGCAGCGGCACGATCTTCGCGCTCTGCACCTTGCCGTTGTCTGCGATGATGCGGCCGATGGTAGGCCCGCCTGCGCGCGGGAACGTGGGGCTGCCGGGGTTCATGACGAGCGCACCGGTCTTGGCGTCGCGCTCCACGAACGGCCGATGGGTGTGCCCGCAGATGGCGACCTCGCAGGTGGCAAGGTCAAGGCGCTCCCGGTAGTGGCACACCTCCCAGCGCAGGCCCGCCGCAAAGAACCTCACGAGGTTCGTGACGTACGAGTCGTAGGTGTAGCCCCAGTCGTTGTTGCCCTTGCACATGTAGGTCATGGCGATGCCGTTCAGGGTGTGGAAGTCCGACTCGGAGCACATGTCCCCGGCATGCACAATCACGTCGGCGCCCTCCAGCTCGGACAGAAGCTCGTCCGATAGGTACCCGTGTGTGTCGGAGACTATGTCAAACCGCATAAATTCCCGCTCTTCTCTTCTAACGAGTGCCCGTGCGCGCTGGGCGCGGGCGCGTGTCCGCGCATGCCCCGCGTCCGCTCGCGTGGGATTCCTTCGTGCGCAGGGCGCTACAGCCCAAGCGCCCGCTTCAGCGGCACGACGCGACGGCGCGACACGGGGATCTTCTTCTCTTCCACGCCCTTGATGCCCAGCTGCAGAATGCCGCTAGAGATGACCTCGACGTCCTCGACGTGGTCCAGGTTCACGATGTAGCCGCGATGCACGCGGAAGAATCCGTGCGGCGTGAGCTTCTGCTCGAGCTTCGCGAGCGAGATGGTGGAGAGGAAGCGGTCGCCGTCCGTGTAGATGCAGGAGTAGTCGTCCTTCGCCTCGATGTAGCGAATCTCGTCCACGGGGACGAGCACCTTGCGGCCGCCCTTCTCCACGGGGATGCGCTCCTGCGCGGGATGGCTAGCGGGGGCGGGCTTCACGATGGCCTCGACCTTGTCGAGGGCGCGGTTGAGCCTGTCGGTCTCCACCGGCTTCATGAGGTAGTCGACGGCGTCCACGTTGAACGCCTCGAGCGCGTACTCGCTGTACGCGGTCACAAACACCACCGCCGGCGGGTTCTTCAGCTTGTGCAGGGCCTCGGCAAGCTGCATGCCAGACGTCTTCGGCATCGAGATGTCCAGAAATATCACGTCGATGCGCTGGTCGGTACCCTCCTTGCTCTTGACGAGGGATTCCACGGCCTCGCGGGCGTTCAGCGCCTCGCGAATGGTGTCGACGCGCCCCGTCTCCTCAAGGAGGTACCTGAGTTCAGAACGCGCAGGAGCCTCGTCGTCCACGATGAGTGCGTTCAGCAAGTCACATCACCTAACCTTTGGAACACCAGCACGGCCAAGCCGTGCATAAGCCAACGTTTCTATTCTATCCGACCGTCAGTCTCTTTGGGAGCCACGCCCGCAAGCCGCAGCGTGACACACGTGCCCTCGCCCAGCTTGGACATGATCTCCACGCTGGAGTCGCCGCCGTAGAACCGCTGCAGACGCTCGGACACGTTGCGAAGCGCGATGCCCGTGCCGCGCGAGCTGTTGCTGGAATCCTGCGACGAGCCGGAGAGCAACCTCTCCGCCACGTCCTCTGTCATGCCCAGGCCGTCGTCCGCGACGGCAATCAGCACGTCGTTTCCGTCCTTCACCACCTGGACGTCGATCGTGAGGGGACCCTCGTCACGCATGGCGTGGCGCACGGCGTTCTCTACGATCGGCTGCACGATGAAGCCGGGAACCATGACCTTCTCGCATCCCGGCGCCACGGACTCGCTCTCCAGGATGCGGTCCTCGCCAAAGCGGGCCTTCTCTATCGTGAGGTAGCGGCGCGTCTGCTCAAGCTCCTCGGAAAGGGGAATGAGCGACTGCGAGCTCTGGAGCGTGCGGCGGTAGAACGCCGAGAACTCGCGCAGCAGGTCGCGCGCCTTCGCGGGGTCCGTGCGCGTGAACGCGGCGATGGTGTTGAGCGTGTTGAAGAGGAAGTGCGGGTTGATCTGGGCCTGCAGCGCCTTGACCTCCGCGCGCGCCGTGAGCTCCGCCTGCCGGTCGAGCTCGTACGCGGAAAGCTGGGTCGACAGCAGCTCGCCAAACCCGCGCGCGATGGTGAGCTGCGTGCGGTCCACGTCGCTCCCGTTGCGATAGAAGAGCTCGAGCGTGCCCACCGCGTGATCGCGCACCATGAGCGGCACCGCGACGCCCACGGGATACTCCTTGTCGCGCAGGGCGCCCGCGGCGTCGTCGTCCGCCTCCAGCCACTCGTTCTCCTCGCTGTACGAGAAGGTCTGCATCCTCCCGCTGGTTATGACATCCCTGGTGGTGGGCGAATTCGGCTCGCCCACGCGATGCTTCGACTCGTCGCCGCCCACGATCGCAAGGAGCGCCTCGTCGTCGCACATGGCGACGGCGGCGGCCGTGGTCTCCGGAAGCAGCAGCTGGCATACGGCGTTGCAGTTCTCCGGCGTGAGGCCGCCGTTCATGTGGGCGAGCACGGACGACGACACTCGCAGCATGCGCTCCGTCGCCTGCGAGCGCATGTCCTCGGGCACCAGCAGCATCACGCCGCCGGCGAGCACGATGTCCACGGCAAGCCCCGCACCCGCCAGGACGGCGGCCACGAGGTTCGCGGTCAGAAGGCCCCACACCAGAAGCGCGATGAGGGCCACCGTCAGCACGCCGAGAAGAACGTTTATGACGAGGCCGCGGGGGGCATAGCTAGGTCCAGTCATTCCTGCTCACCACCCATGCCGGCCGGCGTCCCCATCTTTACGACCTGCCGTGCCAGGTCCGCGTCGCCCCAGAGCGACGACATCACCTGCGGCCAGTACGTCTGGAAGCTGAAGTAGCTGCTCGCGACGCGCCGCGCCCACTGCTGCGCCACGTGCCTGCCGTGCAGCCAGATCCTAAGGTAGTCAAGGTGCTCGGGCCCCGCGATGGCGCGGCGCAGCGATGTGTGCGCGATCCTGGTGCGCACGCCGGGCGATATCCACTCCGAGGGATACGGCCGCAGGGACTCCGGCCGCACCTGGCGCATGCCCTTTATGGAGTTCGCGACGGCGAGCTTCTCTACCTCGTAGTTCCACCGGTACACGTCCTGCATGAAGCGGGACGCGTGCGAGGGGATCTTTGGCGGCAGGTGGCGCACGCGCCACGCGCTGTCAAACCACACGTCGTAGCCGTGCATGCGCAGGTTGAACAGGTAGTCCAGGTCCTCGCCGCGCGTGATGGTGGGGTCGAAGCTCACCTTGCTGAACACGCTGGCACCCACGCAGAAGCAGCCGCCGCACACGTAGTTGGAGCGGCTGATGCGCGTGCCGCCCAGCGCGCGGTGCATCCACTGGTTGAACTCCAGGCGCTTGGACCACCAGCGGTCCTGCCACCGCGCGCGCGTGATGGACGCGTACGGGGAGTTGTGCGCATCGAGGTAACAGCCGCTCTTCGCGGCGATCTTCAGGCCCTGGCGCGTGGTGAGCCCCATGCCGTACACGGCGTCAATCAGGAAGTTCTCGTTCAGGGCAACCTCGTCGTCGTCCAGGAAGACCACCACGTCGTGGTCAAGCACGGCCGCGACGGCCAGCCCCATGTTGCGGATGGCGCCGTAGCCGCGAAGCGAAACGGGGTCGCCCTCGAGCCGCGGCACGGCCCTATCGATGGCTGCGCGTATGAGCTGGGCCTCCGCCGAGCCTATGACCAGCGGGTTCAGCCTGGGGTGCTGGCGGCAGACGCCATCGACCCTCGCACGCGCGCTCTTCTCGCACGAGGGATCGCACACCAGGAGCACCACGACCCTGAGCACGCCGCGCACCGTGTCGAGCGACGAGAGGCAGGTCTCGAGCTCGGGCAGCGGCTTCGTCACGGGCGTCGTGTGGTCATATACGCCGACCTCGCCGATCTTGGCGGGCGCGTCGCTTTCCGCCCAGTAGGATGGTATGACGATGACGGGATTCAAGACCGGTGGGCCCCTTCTGTCCCCCGCGCGCCCCAAAGCGCGGGTGGCGCGGGATCCGATGGTCTAACTGCTATGTTGTCTTATGATACCCGCAGACGCGCCGTCCGTTGCCCGTTTTATGCGATTTGGCGAGATGAGTTTGACACTAGTGCAGGTGGCATGCGCGAGGATGGATGTTGTGGTGCCGCTCGTAATCTGGTCCCATCTTCGCGGCGGGAAGCTCGACGCCAAGCTCGATCGCGCGCTCCGTCGCGCGGAGGTAGCTCACGTGCCGCACGACCTCGCCCAAAAGGATGACGACAACGGTTGCCGCAAGCAGGGGAAGCTTCTTGAGCTGGTCTGGTGCCACTCCAAACGGCACGAGCGATATCACGATGCAGACGACAAGCTCCACCACCGGCACCCAGCAGAACAGCGCGTTTGCCACCCGGCCACCAGGCACCCTAAACGGACGTGGCCGGTCCGGATCGATCTTGCGCAAGCGCAGGAACGCGGGAAACATGGGCACGTACGACGCAAGCGTGAACACAATGTCGAGCGACAGCGCCACATAGAAGACGCCAATCCCAAGGGAGTCCAGCAGCGGCCCCACCACCACCAGGGCAGACGTACATACTCCCGTTACCACGCACGAGCCAAGGTGCCGGCCCTTCTCGTCCTCCTTGCCAAAGGCACGAGGAAGGTTGCCCTCCTTCGACGCGCGGGTGGTCACGGAGCTCACGCCGTGCGACCAACTGATCATGTTCGCGAAGCACGAGAGCAGAAATCCCAAAGACACCAGCATAAAAGGCCAGCTACGCGCGCCTGCCATCGCAGCGACGGCGTCGGCTATGCCTGAGGCAAGGTTGATTTTGTCGTGCGGCACCGCGGTGGAGATTCCAAGCGACACAAAGAGGTAGATGGCTACGATCGTAAGGCCAGACGCGACTATGGCCTTTGGCATGTCGCGCTGCGGGCTTTCCATCGAGTCGACAAAAGTCGCAATTACCTCGCAGCCCATGTAGTTGTAGATGATGACGGAAAGGTACGTGAACGTCGTGGGGTCGCCAAAGTCTGGCAGCATGGACTGCGGCGTGAGGGGCGACACGAACCCGTGCCGGCTTCCGTACCAGATGCCCATCCCGCCAACGCCCAGGGCGAGAAGGACGTTCACCACGGCGCCCAGGTTCATGATCCAGGATATGTCGCCAACCTCCTGCATGGAGACCCACACCACGAACCAGATAAACGCAAGCTCGATGGCGACGGATGCCCACGCGGGAAGAGGGCGTCCCAGCATGCCGCCGATGGTGGTGGGAAACAGCACCGCTATGGACGCAAGCCACGTGAAATAGTTCACCCAGTAGTACCACGCCTCGCGCGTGGCCCAACGGCGTCCCATAGAGTCGCGCACCCACTCGTACACGCCGGCGCCCTCCGCGTACGTGGTCCCAAGCTCTGCCACGATGAGCCCGTACGGCACCAGAAACGTGACAAACAGCAGGAGCCACCAGAACACGGACGAGTTGCCGATCGCGGCGGCGGGCGCACACGCCTCGATGGTGAAGACGACGCAGATTATCGAGAGGACCACGTCCTTAAGACGCAGCTTCTTTCTGGCCATGGGGCCTCCGTTGGATGCGCACCGCACAGGGACAATGCGACAACTGTAGTGTCTATCAGGGCAAACCCGCGCGTACACCGCAGCTTACTTAGGATTATTTTGTGCCCATACCACCCTGACCCATAAAGGCGAGCGCGACCGCCTTGTGTGCAATTTGGCCGCGCCCGCCCGGGGGAGGGGGTCTTCTCTACGCCTCGTACACCACGTCGCCGCCAAGCATGGTCATCGCAGCACGCGCCTCGAGCACTTCTTGCGGGGAGCAATCAAAGAGGTTTCGGTCTAGCACGCAGATGTCCGCAAGCTTTCCCGCGGCGAGCGTGCCCAGGCGGCCTTCGAGACCCATCGCATAGGCGGAGCCAAAGGTGTATGCCTTGAGCGCCTGCGCCATGCTGATGCGCTCCTGCGGGAACCATCCCTCTGGGTTGGACCCGTCCTCGCGCATCCTGTACACCGCGCCATAGACCTCCTCCATAGGGTTGAGCCCAACCACGGGGAAGTCCGAGCCAAGGTGCACGTTGGCGCCCGAGTTGATCAGGCTCCTCAGCGGCCACGAGAGCGCGGCGCGCTCCGGGCCCACCGCGGCGTCCTTCGCAAGGTCCGCCATGTCAAGAAGCATGTGCCATGGCTGCATCGCGGGAGAAATGCCCAGGCGTGCGTAGCGCGGCAGGTCCTCCGGCTGCACGGTCTCGTTGTGCTCGATACAGTGCCGCAGCCCCTTGTGGCCGTACTTCTCGTCCGCCTCCTCGAAGCAGTCGAGCACAAAGCGAACGGCCGCGTCCCCAATGGCGTGAATGCGCACGGGATACCCCAGGTCGCAGGCTCTGAGGATGTTCCTCCTCAGCTGCTCAGGATCTTCCGCGGGCTCGCCGCAGGTCTCGGGGGCATTTGCGTAGGGCTCGATCATCCACGCCGTGTGGTCCGAGCATACGCCGTCGCTAAACTGCTTGAACCCGCGCCACTCGACCGTCGTGCCCGGAAAGTTGCATGCCGACCGAATCTGCTCTGGCGTCTTGCTCTCGAGGTCAAACAGGTCCGTGTACACAAACATGCGCAGAGGCAGGTCCTTCTCGCGGCTCATGTCCGCAAAGATCGTATACGGGTCGTCGAGACCCACGAACGTGGGAGCCACCGCCCCCACGGAAGTTATTCCATAGGCGTTGGCCGCATGCGCCGTCTTCTTGAAGGACGTGCGCACGCGATCGAGGGGCGGCGCATAGACCGCGTGGAGAAGCGCCTCAGATCCCGCGTTCGAAAAGACGCCCGTGGGCTCTCCGGCATCGTCGCGCAGAATCTTTCCACCCACGGGGTCGGGGGTGTCGCGCGTGATGCTGACCTTTTGCATCGCGAGGGAGTTGGCACTTACGGTATGCATGTCCACCTGCTGCAGAACGACGGGACGATCTGCCAGGTAGCGGTCGATCATCGCGGACGTAGGCATCTCTGGCACGTCCCACTGGAACTGAATCACCTGTGTGCCAAGAATCCACTCGTTTGCTGAGTGCAACTCGGCGAAGGCAACCACGCGCTCCATGCACTGCTCAAAGCTCGTGCAGTCGATGAGGTTTACGCAGAAGTCCTCGTCTGACGTCAGAGACCCCTGGGCAAAGTGGGTGTGAGAGTCGATGAGTCCCGGCATGACCAGCTTGTCGCCATAGTCGCGCACGTCTGTCTTAGGCCCAACGTAAGGGGCGAGGTGAAGCTCGTCGCCACAGGTGATTATCTTGTCACCCGCAACCGCAACGCCACCCGCAAACGGCAGGCTTCCGTCACCCGTAAACACATTGCTTGATTTAATGATGTAGTCTGCATACATTTTGGGTCTCCTTTCGTCTTTTTGCTGCGTCCGGGGCTCCCTCTACGCCTGGGATTCCTTCGCCTGGGCGCTTCCTTGCGCCCCGAGCCTGTCTAAGCGCCGGTTTTCTGCGGCCACGATGACCAGGCAGACAACGCCCGTAACAATGTCGGCTGCAAGCAGGCCGTACCAGACGCCGTCCACGGTGCCCACGGCATTGCCGATGACAACCATCAGGGGGCACGCAAGAATCACGTAGCGCAGGAGGGATGCGACCGTGGCTAGCACGACCTTCTCGACAGACTGAAGATAGGAGCTCACCATGGCGCCCATGAAGCCGAGGACCGATGCAAGGCACATAATGCGCACCGCGTGTGCGGACGCCTGGGTAAGGGCAGGGTCGCCTCCGTCGAAGAAGCTGGAGATGGGCGCCGCGAACACGACGACGACAACCGTCAGGATGGCGGTAACAATGACTTGGACAATGAGCGACCAGTTGAGCGCTTCCTTTAGGCGGTCGTAACGATCCGCGCCATTGTTGACGGAAGCCACGGGCTGCAAACCGTACGTGAGCGCGTTCACAAACATCATGATGATGTATACGATGTAGCCGTTAATCACGGCAAAGGCACCTATGTAAAGGGAGCCGTTCCTGCCTCCGAGCTGTCCCAGAAGGTTGTTGGCAACGGTGTTGTAGACGAAGGTGCCGGCCTGCGTCACAAAGAACGGAAAGCCAATCTTAAAGATCTGGCCCCAGACGGCAAAGTCGGGCCTCATCTCCCTGGCCGTAATCTTGAACTCCGCCTTTGGCCCCACGAAGTAGACGATGCCAGCCGCCCAGATGCCGATCGAGAGACCGTAGTAGATGCCTGCGCCCGGAACGCCAAGGCCAAGCACCAGCACGGCAAGCGCAAGCCAGACAATTGCGATAACGGCAGACGCGGTCATCAGGTTTGCAGACTGCTGCGGCTTCTCGATCACGCGTAGCACGCCCGTGAGCATCTGTCCGATGATCGTGAATGCGAGGAAGAGGCCAAAGGTGCGGATACCTGCGGCAGAATCCGCCAGGATGTCCGGCGTGGCACCAAAGAACGTCGCCAAGGGCGCTGCAAAGAGCTCAAACACCACAGCAACCGCGATTGCCACATAGGTGGTAAACCAGAATCCCTGGCCAAACACGTGCTTTGCGCCCTCACGGTCGCCGGCCCCCAGATAGTTACCCATCACCGTGGGCACGCCAGTCCCAAAGAGATTGCCAAACGACAGGTTGATGTACTCGACCGACATGATGATCGACACGCAGGCAAGCCCGTGGGCGCCAAGGCCGGCCCCCATGATAACGCCCTCAAGTATGACCATGATGATCTGCGCGATCATGCCCTGCATGGTCACGAGCGCATACTTGTTGAATGTCTTCTTGACCGGCGCCGTAAGAAGCTCGAGGTCCCCGCCACCGGCTTCCGCAGTTGTCTCTGCCATCTTTCCCCCAATCTTTGGTGTGGACATGGGTCCACGGCAGAAACGCCTTGGCCGCGGACGTTGGGGGAATCATCACACCAGGCCGGAGCTTTCGCGAGACCACTTAGGGGTTACCAGGTCCCCCCTAGGGTTTAATTGCGGTTACACGGCTCTGAGCTGGGATTTCTTGAACTTAGGAATGCTGGGCGAGAAAAGCCGGACGTACTTCTCGGAGCAAGGTTACATGCGTCAGTACTTCCAGAACGCCGACACAAGCTCCTGCCTGCCGGCTACCCCGGCCTTGGTGTAGATGCGGTGCAGGTGTGCCTTCACAGTGCCTGTAGAGATGTACAGCTCGCTTGCGATGCCCTGGGTATCTTTCCCTTGGATGACAAGCTGGAGCACCTCGCGCTCACGAGCACTCATACCAGCGTCGTCGCAGAACCGCAGGACCCGTGCGTCGAAGTCTACCGCAGCGCCTCCGCTCTGCCATACCCCGCCGCCTTCGGCAGGGTGGCGCGAGTAGACGCGCATGACATCGCGCGCATAGAGCATCGACCTGACGGCCAATGCGATTGCGAGCACGCTCTCTGACAGGTTGCGCTCCGTAAGATGCCAGTAGAACTCGCGCACAAGCGGATTGCTGAGGTCCGGCGTCGAGATTAGGACGTTGTAGGCGTCTTCGACGAGCGCGGCTAGCGAAAGAATGAGGATGAAGAGGTAGAAGCGCCTGTTGGGATGCAGGGCCAGCCGCACCGCATCACTTGCGCGAAACCTCACATACCAGAATCCGTAGACGAGGATGCCTATGATCGTGAGGTCGTGAATCGCCCAGTATGCAAAGGTTCGCCCCCGGGTCGTGTTACCCGCCACGGGACAGAGCAGCAACTCAATGACAGCGAAGGCAGCGACGGGAATCCAGAACCTTCTTGAATCGGCTTTGATGCCCAGGCGGCAATAGAGCCAGGAAAGGCATGAGGCAACAAGGAACACGCCCAGGGGTACCTCAAGCCAAGGGTGAAGAAGGCCGGTATTGGCAATGTATGAGGTCACGGATGGCTTCACCTGGATATACTCGTCGAAGAAGATAAGTGCGACAGAGAGGAGGTACGCGGCGAACGCGGCTGCGGCAGAGCGGCAGTCCTTGCGTCCCGCAATGAGCCAGAGCATAGTGTTAGTAACGCACGCCGTCATGGATAGCAGCATGAGTGTCAGTGTGAAAACGAACCATGCGAGTTCCATGCAACCAGACCTTTCCCACTCGCCCACCGTCCTCTTCCCGCTGCGAAAAGCGTCTTTTGTAGCGGATAGAATAGGACATCAGTCTCACACATACGTTAACGAGAGAATTCCATTCCAAGACGCCTCAACTTCTTGGAGCTGGTGTGAAAGGAGTCAAAATGGACATCAAGGATATAACTATACGCGAGGCGCGCCAGGAGGACCTCGACCACATCGCAGGCATCTACAACTCCCTGTGGTGCAACTGGATTCGCACGTCAGGCGCCATAGAGGACTGGGCGCTCTGCGGTCGCTTCAACGCTGCCATGCAGCTGCAACGCTCCCCCATCACGCTGGTGGCGGAGAGGAACGGGGGCGTCGTAGCCGCGTGCCTGGTCGGGATCTTCGACCACGGCGCACCCCGGACCAATCCGCTGTGGCAACCCGCATACGAGGCGCTTCTCGCCCAGGCACGCGAGCGTGCCAAGACTGCCGACGACGACCTGGAGGGCTCGCTCTTTGGCGACAGCCGCGAGAAGGCCACGGCCGACCGCTTTGCGGCAGGCGGAAACGAATACGCCCAAGGACAGATCAACCTCATCGTGATACGACCCGAGTGGCAGGGACTGGGCTTGGGACGACGCCTTTTGGACGAGGCCCGCGGCCGCATGCGCGCCGAGGGGTGCAGTCGGTTCTTCCTCATGAGCGATAACCATTCTGACTACGAGTTCTACGACCACATTGGGATGACCCGCATCGCCGAGGACCATAGCCAAGACACGGGCGATGGGTTTGTCGTCTACATCTACGGCGGAAAGTGCTAGCTATCTTACGCGAGGCTTTGGCTGTTGCTGCGTGATGCAGTGAAGATTGCCTCCACCATAAATTATTTCGCGCGTTTGAAGGCCAATGACCTCGCGGTCCGGATAGGCGACCTTGATGTCAGCCAGCGCTTGCTCGTCGTTGGGATCGCCAAACTGTGGAACGAGCACCGCTCCGTTTATCGGGAGGAAGTTGAGGTAACTGGGCTCGAAGGCGTCTTCAGAAGTCCGCGGAAGAACGCCCTCGACAGGATCGATGGTTGAGGCCTCTTCCTCGGTCATGTAAACGGACTTGCTGGGCATTATAACCTTGTGCACCTTGAGCTTGCGTCCGCGGGCATCCGTCGCGTTGCTGAGCGTCTGGTATGCCTCCTGGCACTCCTTGTAGAACTTGTGGTTTGGGTCGTCGGTCCACATGCAGCATACCTCCCCAGGCGCGCTGAAGCATGCGACATCGTCTACGTGACCATTTGTCTCGTATGGGTCGATTCCGTCCTTGATCCATATCACCTTCTGCGCCCCAAGGTACTTCTTCAGCTCCTCCTCGCAGTACGCTTTGAGTTCCGCACTACCGGGCTCGTAGTCCGTGACCGATGCGTTACGCCCGGGATGCAGCAGGCACATCTCTGTCGTAAGAACCGTACCTTGGCCGTCGCAGTTGATGGATCCGCCCTCGAGAATAAAGCTGTCCGGACGATAGCGGGACACCTGCTCGATGTTCGCTATCTGCAAACCAAGCGACGCGTCTTTGTCCCAAGGGAAGTAAAGGCCGTCTACGAGACCGCCATATGCGTTGAAGTGGAAGTGACTGAGCGCAAGCTCCCCTTTGTCGTTTACCAGAAATGCGGGGCCGGGGTCTCGAATCCAAGAGTCGTTATACTCCATCAGCATGATTCGGACGTTAGCAACCTCACCCAGAATCTCGTTCACGGCAGGCCAGTCCTCGGGGTTCACGCCGACAGTAATTGGCTGGAACCGAGCAACAGTCTTGATAACCTCTGTAAAGACCTTCTGAGCTGGCTTTGCGCCAGAGCGCCACACATCTGGCCGATGCGGCCACAGAATCCACGTCTGTTCCTGCTCCTCGTACTCCCCGGGCATAAAGAACCCGTCTTGCAGCGGCGTGGACTGCTCTTCTCGAATGGTGTGCATATTCTTCTCCTTTCGCCGTTTCTTCTGGGTATCTCAATGTTCCCGCGCTTTTTTACCTTGGACAATGGAGCGCGCATACACCTTCTGCGGACGAACGTCTACCTTATGTCTAACCAAAAGTTCTATTGTTCACTTTGGGCCATCAGACTTGGGAACCATCGGGAGGTGCGTGCAGTTGAATGGATCTTTGCGTACAACACCCAGCGGCATTGTGGCGTCATCCCTCGACGCGGATACGTGGGAGAAAATCAACGAGACAGCCTTGTGGATTGCCGGGCAGAAGGACGTCTCTGCGCTTCAGAGCGGTGCGCTTGAAAGAATTGCAGACATCGTTCCACATCGCTCGTCGATGTTCGACCTCGCAGCAGTCAGACAGGACGGGACCATTGCCTATACGCATGCCGTTAGCACGACCATGAGTGCCGACACGCTGTCTTCCTACTACCTGCACTATGCTGCCTTGGACTATACGGTCTGGAGCTTCGACCCCTACCAGGTTGAAGTCTATAGAGACCTCGACTTGGTGGACGTGACAAGGCGTGACGAGACGCCGATTTATCGCGAGTGGATGCTTCCGCAGGGCGTCTACTATGGGTGTGGAGCTACTCTCGCGCTGGAAGGCATGCCCCTTGGTAGCATCACCCTGTTTCGCGAGCAGGATACGGGAGACTTTACGCCGGCGCAAATGAGAGTGCTCCTAGAGCTTGCGCGCCATTTGAGCGCGCGCCTTGGCGCGATGTTTCCCAAAGGTGTCGCAGACTACGAGCAGGAATCGAGCTTAGACGAGGCAACGTGCGTCGCAAGGCGCTTCGGACTCAGCGGACGAGAAAAGCAGGTTCTCTCCCTCATGCTCGACGGTATGAGCAACCGCCGAGTGGCCGAAAAGCTCTACGTGTCGGAATCGACGATAAAGAAGCATGTCAACAGCATTTACAAAAAGGTAGGCGTGACAAGTCGTATTCAGCTTGCCGCCGTGGTCTCTGGCCACAAGGCATAAACAAGAGTGGGGCGGGGCGCCCACGTGGGTCGTCCCGCCCTGCCTGCACGCTCTTCTCGGCTGCGCTGCGCCGTCTTATTTGCAGCTGCCTTTGGGCTACCTGCTACTTGGTCTGGGCGGAAGGCTCCTGCTGCGTGATGCAGTGGATGTTGCCACCACCGTAGACAACCTGGTCCGACTTTACGCCGACGACCTTGTAGACGCCCTCGCCCCAGGTCTCGTCGTAGATCTTCTGCAGGGTCTCCACGGCCAGGGCGTCGTTCTCGTCACCGTACTGCGGGGTGATGACGCCGTGGTTGGTGACCAGGTAGTTCATGTAGGACGCGATGAGCGGCTCGTCCGGGACGCGCGGCTCCGCGGCCTCGTCCACGTCGATGGAGTCGCAGGCCTCCTGCGTCATGTACAGCGGCTTCACGGGCATGGGGAGCTTGTAGACCTTGAGCTTGCGACCCTTGGCGTCCGTCGCGTTGGACAGCGTCTCGTACGCCTCGTGGCACTGGCGATAGAACGGGTAATCCGGGTCGTCGGACCAGATGCATGCCATGACGCCAGGCGCGATGAACGTCGCGACGTCGTCGATGTGACCGTTCGTCTCCTCGGGGTCGATGCCCTCCTTCACCCAGATGACCTTCTCGACGCCCAGGTAGTTCTTCAGGTGCTCGTTCATGTACTCGCGCAGCGGCTCGCTCCAGGGCTCGAACTTGCGGGCGTACTTGGGCCAGATGGTGTCCTCGTCGTCCTCGTCGGCCATCACGGCAGAGCAGGTGCGGCCCGGGGACAGCAGGCACTGGTCGGTCACGACAAGGGTGCCCTCGCCGTCGACGGTAATGGAACCGCCCTCGAGGATCATGTCATCGGGACGGTACGTGCGGCATCCCGCGAACTCGGCCATCTTGAGGGCGATCTCGTCGTCGGAGCGCCACGGGAAGTACAGGCCGTCCACAAGTCCGCCGTACGCGTTGAAGTGCCAGTTGTTTGCGCGCTTCTCGCCCTTGTCGTTCACGACGAACGTCGCGCCGGTGTCGCGGAACCACGCGTCGTCGGTGGTCATCTCGAGCACAAGCACGTTCTCGTCGTCCTCGAACACCTTCTTGCAGTTGGCGTAGTCAGCCTCGTTAACGCACATGACCACCGGCGTGAACTCCGCGATGGCACGAGCGATGGCGGCATACTGCTCCTGAGCGGGCTTGGCGCCAAACGCCCAGGTGTCGGTGCGGTGCGGCCAGCCCATCCAGACGCGGTCCTGCGGCTCGAACTCCGCAGGCATGTGGAAGCCGTCGGCCCTAGGGGTGGACTCGGACTCGGTAATGGTACGCATAAGACCCTCCTCTTGCGGTGGCGGGCGCACGCGCGCCCGCCGTTACGTGTAAGACAAGAACAGACAAGCCAAAGGTTGCTTGCAGCCAGGCGCGGACTGCCGCAAAGTGCGCGGCCTTTCTCGCCCGGGTACCGCGCCTGCTACTCTGCAGACTCCGCCGCAGCCTCCTCTTCCAGGCGCTTCTGCGCAAGTTCCGGTGTGAGGCCGTGGTACTCCTCCGTGCGGCCCTTTGCGGAGACCACGCGGACCACCTCGCCAATGGCGAGAAGGACGAAGAACCCTATGAGCATCGGCATCTTGGAGGACACCTCGTCCGCGGACAGCGGCACAACGGTGGTGACGATAACGCCGATGAGCTCGATCATCGGGATGATCATCGCGGCCTTGAGCAGACCGCCCTTGAACGGCATCTTGTAGACGCGCTCGCGGTTGGGGTCGTTCTTGCGCAGGTTCATGAACGCCGGGAACATGGGGACATAGGTGAGCAGCAGGAAGACAACGGAGAGGCTGAACAGCATCCAGAAGATTCCGTCCGAAATCGCTTCGATGGGAATAAGCTGAATGCAAAGGACGAGCGATGCCACAACGCCGTTGGTGATTGCCGCACCGTCCGGCATGCCGGTCTTGGGGTTCATCTTGCCGAAGACCTTTGGCATGTTACCGGTCTGGGCAGCGTAAGCTGCGACGGAGTTCACACCAAACGACCAAGACGCCATGTTCGCGAAGAACGTGATCAGGAACGCAACGCAGATGAGCTTGAACAGCCAGGAGTTGCCGACCATGGTCTGGACGGCCACGATCATGCCGTAATCAGGATCAATCTTGTCAGCGGGTATCGCCGCGCCGATGCCGAAGCCACAGAACAGGTAGATGACCGCGATGGCCGCACCGCCCATAATGATGGCACGGGGAATCTCGACCTTGGGGTTCTTCATGTCGCCGGTCATGGTGCAGATGACCTCGAAGCCCATGAAGTTGAAGATGATGATGGAGATGTAGCTGAGGCCATTCAGGCCGGAGGGCAAAAACGTCTGCGGACTCATGTCGTTTGCAAATCCATGCTGGGATGCGAACCAGATGCCCATGCAGCCGACGACCACGGCAATCGCGACCTTGATGATTGCACCGCCGTTGAGGACCCACTCGGAGTCAGACACCTTCGAGAACGCCATGAACGTGACGATCCAGGTAAACGCAAGCTCGATGATGAGCGAGGTCGCGAGGTTGAACTGGATGCCAAAAGCCATGTTCAGGATGGGCGGGAACATGGTGGCGAGCGACGCGATCCAGAACGGGTAGTTCACCCAGTAGTAGTAGGACGCGCGCGCCGCCCACTTATCGCCCAGCCCGTCGCGGATCCAGTCGATGATGCCGCCGTCGCTGTCGTAGGTGGTTCCCAGCTCCGCGACCGCGAGGCCGTACGGAATCAGGAACGTGACGATCAGGAAGATCCACCAGAAGAACTGCTGGTTTCCGATCGCCGCGGCCGGCGCCGCCGCCTCACACACAAAGACGACGCAGATGACCGTAGAGATGATGGTGAGGAACGATATCCCCTTCTTCTCCCCCATGCAATCCCCTTTCTCCCTCTGGCCCAGCGGAAAAGGCCCCGGTTGGGCGAGAAAAGCCACTCTCCCCGGCGCAACCCGGCGCCAGGGCGAGGGGCGCCTTCTGGGCGCGCCCCGACCCTGAAGCACCTGGTACTAGGCCTGGAGCTCCTCGATCTTCTTGAGGGCTGCGTGCAGCTCGGCCTTGGCAGAGTAGTCAACGTCCTCGTCGTTCAGCGGCGTGCGCTTTGCCAGCGCGGCAAGCAGCGCGCGGATGGAGTGCTTGCGGTTCTCCGCCTCGACCCAGCACAGGGAGCGCTCGGGGTCGTCCATGACCTCGTCCACGACCTCCTCGCCACGGGTGGCGGGCAGGCAGTGCATGAACTTGGAGTTGGGCCCGGCATAGTTCATCATGTCCATGGTGACCTGGTACTTGGGATAGAACACGTCCATGTAGGACGCGCCAGACTCCTCCTGGTCGTACAGGCCGTACCAAACGTCGGTGTACACGAAGTCGGCGCCCTTGATGCTCTCGATGTCATCGGAGATCACGATGGTGCCGCCGGACTCCTTGCAGTTCTTCTCGCCGATTTCCATAAGACGCTTGCCAAACGCCGCGCGCTCCTCGGGGGTGCCCACGTGCAGGGCACCATCGGATATCTGGTGGCCCTTGGGGCCAAACTGCACAAAGTGCATGCCCATCTTGGAGCAGATGAACATGAGCGAGACGCACACCTGCGTGGCGTCACCAATGAATGCCAGCGTGCAGTCCTCGATCCTCTTGCCCTCGGGCAGGTTCTCCAGCATGGTCATGAGGTCGCCCATCTCCTGCGTGGGGTGGTTGAACTCGGACATGCCGTTGATGACGGGCACGGCGGAGCCGGCAGCCAGGCCCTCGACGTCCTTGTGGCGGTTGACGCGCGCCATCATCACGTCGAGCAGCGAGCCCATGACGCGGGCGGTGTCGCCCAGGGACTCGTGGCCGCCAAGCTGGATGGTACCGGGGCCGTAGAACTGAGCGTGACCGCCGAGGTCGGTCATCGCGGTCTCAAACGAAATACGGGTACGGGTGGAAACCTGCTGGAAGATCATACCAAGGGACTTGTTGCGCAGGAGGTGCGGGTAAAAGCCATCGACCTTGATGGCCTTCTTCATCGCGAGGCCAAGGTCCTCGATCGCAAGAATCTGTTCCTTGGTGAAGTCGTTGCTGTCGATGAAATCCTTGGGCATTGCCATTGCGGTGCTCCCTTTCTCGAACCTTGCACGTAGCCGCCGGGCCTTGTGCTCTTCCGGCGTCCTTTCACGGCCCATGTTGCAACGCTCCAGCCCAGGGTGCCAGTTTATCTAAGTTCCAAAGTGGGCAAACGACACTAAACCAATCTATCTCTCTAATAATCCCTATGGTAGACATTCTAATTCTAGAGATTTAAGTTTGTGTTTTTATCTTTCGATCAGTTGTATGGTTTACAGTCATCCAGCCGCTCGCACTCGGATTCCTACCGTTCGTTCGTAACTGGTCAAACAGGAAAACGTAAGGTTCAGCGTGGATATAGGCCCTCGAAAAGCACAGATATCACCAGCCATCACATACGCCCCTGGCTCCACCACATGTCGGGAGTCAGGGGCGCTATAATCCAGAACGCGCTGTCGTGCGCGGGGGTGGAATTTCTCGCCTACCTCACAAGCACACCACCAACGTAGGTAGCACGTACAGAAAGATCTGCGCCCAGCACCACCAGATCGGCAGCCCTGCCGGGCAGAATCTGCCCACATCGATCCGCAATGCCTGCTGAGCGCGCCGGAACTATTGTCGCCATTGCGACGGCATGCTCCAGCGACTCGACGCCCCAGTCGACGATGTTGCGCACCGCACCGCCCATGGTGAGGACGGAGCCCGCTATGTTGTTCTCGTCACGCAGCCGCGCCACGCCGCCGCTGAGCACGATGGGGAGCTCACCAAGCATGTAGTCGCCATCGGGCATACCACCGCAGCGTAGACAATCACTCACCAACGCAACCTCATCCCACCCCTTCGCACGCACAAGGGCATCGACAGCCGCCGGCATGACGTGCAGGCCGTCGCAGATGAGCTCCGCGTAGGTGTTGTCAGTGGTCATGGCGCATCCAACGAGGCCGGGCATGCGGTGGTGCAATCCACTCATGCCGTTGTACGTGTGAACGAAGACCGAGGCGCCGGCGTCGACCGCATGTCGTCCTTGCTCGCATGTTGCGTCGGAGTGCCCCAACGCCGTCACGACACCCATCTTCGCCGCACCACGCACGTACGCATCGGAGCCCTTGCGCTCGGGCGCGAGCGCGCTCTTGCGAATGAGGCCGTGCGCGGACTGCTGCCACTGCCTCAGCTTGTCGAGGCTGGGGTCGCAAAGGTACGCGGGGTTCTGTGCACCCTTATGCTTCTCCGTGAAGAACGGGCCCTCCAGGAAGATTCCCTGGATGCGGGCCTCGGTGGAGCCGGCAGGGCGCTCCTCCACGGTCCTGGCGATGCCGGCGCAAGCCTTGTCGATGGAGTCGGTCGAGGCGGTCAGCGTTGTCGCGAGGATGGACGTTGTCCCCTTGTGCGCGAGCGCATCAAGAATCTTACGATTGCCGTTTGGGTCGCAGTCCATGAAGTCGTGGTCTGCGTAGCCATGTATGTGAGTGTCGACGAAGCCCGGCGCCACGGTGGCGTCGCCGCAGTCGACGACCTCGAGGTCTGGCGAGGGGGCGTCCGAAACGCCCACAACGACCCCGTCACGCACCTCGAGAAAGCCACCGGGACGGAAGCCAGAGGGAAGGAAGAACCCGCGAGCCTTGAGGGAAACGCTGTTGTCTGCCAATATCCTGCACCTCCTGAGGACACGTCGTCGCCTTCGCGATGCGGCGCATGTGCGCCGGCCAGCAAGGTAGTTCAGCCTTACATGCCGATGCGCCAAGTGCCAAGGCCACAACTTGCGAAGACATACCACGACGAGCGCGACGCTATGAATCGTTACCGCTATGGTACACAAGACGTCGCGAGGCGGAGCGACGAGCGGGTGTGGCGTTAGAAAAAAGAACCGGCCGCGAACTCTGTCGCGACCGGTTCCTTAGCTAGCGGCTAGTGGAGCGCGTTCTTCTCCCTACGCCTCGGCGTACATGGCCTTGAGCTTGAGCAGGTGCTCGTAGCGTGCCATTGCCGCAGCCTCGTTCTCGGCGAAGAGCTCCTTTGCGCGATCGGGGAACTCGCGCGTGAGGCGGCTGTAGCGGGCCTCGTTCATCAGGAACTCCTGGTAGCCCTCCTTCGGCTCCTTGGAGTCAAGGGTGAACTTCTTGCCGTCGGGAGCAGCGGGGTTGAAGCGGAAGAGGTTCCAGTAGCCGCAGTCGACTGCCTTCTTCATCTCTTCCTGAGCGTGCATCATGCCGCCCTTGGCGATGGAGTGCATCTCGCAGGGGCTGTAGCCGATGATCAGGGACGGTCCGTCATAGGCCTCTGCCTCGGCGATGGCCTTCAGGGTCTGCATCGGGTTGGCACCCATGGCGACCTGGGCGACATAGACGTAGCCATAGGACATCTCGATCTCGGCAAGGGACTTCTTCTTGGTGGTCTTGCCCGCAGCGGCGAACTGTGCGACCTGACCAAGGTTGGAAGCCTTGGAGGCCTGTCCACCGGTGTTGGAGTAGACCTCGGTGTCGAAGACGAAGACGTTCACGTTGTTGCCAGAGGCAAGCACGTGATCGAGGCCGCCGAAGCCGATGTCGTAGGCCCATCCGTCGCCGCCGAAGATCCAGAAGGACTTCTTGGAGAGGAAGGACTTGTCGGCGAGGATTGCCTTGGAGGCGTCAGAGCCGTCTGCCTCGAGCTGTGCCACGTACTCGGCAGCGGCAGCCTTGGACTCGGCGGTCTTGTCCTTCGCGGCAAGCCATGCGGTCGCAGACTCCTTGAGGCTCTCGGGGATGCCCTCGGTCTCGATGAGCTGCTCGGTCATGGTAGCAAGACGGTCCTGCTCGGCATCATAGCCAAGCTTCAGGCCGAGGCCGTGCTCGGCGTTGTCCTCGAACAGCGAGTTGTTCCAAGCGGGGCCGTGACCCTCGGCGTTGACGGTGAACGGCGAGGTCGCAGCGGGGTTGCCCCAGATCGAGGAGCAGCCGGTCGCGTTGCTGATGAACATGCGGTCGCCGAAGAGCTGGGTGACGAGACGTGCATAGGAGGTCTCGGCGCAGCCGGCGCAGGAGCCGGAGAACTCGAGCAGGGGCTTGTGGAACTGGGAGCCCTTGGGGTTCTTGTCGCTGGCGAGCTCGCTCTTCTCGCTCACCTTGTTGACGGCGTAGTCCCAGACCTCTGCCTGAGCGGCCTCTTCCTCCTGCGGCACCATGGTGAGCGCGCCACCGTTCTTGTAGTCGCTCTTCGGGCAGGCATACAGGCAGTTGTAGCAGCCCATGCAGTCCAGCGGGGAAACGACGATGGAGAAGGTGTAGCCGGTGTTCTTCGGCATCTTGAGGTCGGTGGTCTTCATGGCCTCAGGAGCGGCGGCCGCTTCCTCGGCGTTCATGGCAACCGGACGGATGGTTGCGTGCGGGCACACGAACGCGCAGTTGCAGCACTGGATGCACTTGCTGGGATCCCAACGCGGGACCATGACCGCGGTGCCTCGCTTCTCGTACGCGGAGGCACCGAGCTCGAACTGGCCGTCGGGGTTGTCCTTGAAGGCGGAGACGGGCAGCGAGTCGCCGTCCATCTTGTCGATCGGGAAGAGAAGCTCGCGGACCTGCTTGACGATGGCGTCGCGGCCCTCAAGCTTGACCTCGTGCTTGACGTCCTCGGCCTCTGCCCAGTCGGCAGGAACGTCGAACTTGCGGAACGCGGTCGCGCCGGCGTCGATGGCCTTCCAGTTGGCCTCGACGATGGCCTGGCCCTTCTTTGCGTAGGACTTCTCGGCAGCGTCCTTCATGTACTTCAGGGCGTCCTCGGCGGGAAGGACCTTCGCCAGGGCGAAGAACGCGGACTGGAGCACCGTGTTGGTGCGCTTGCCCATGCCGACCTTCGCAGCGAGGTCGATTGCGTCGATCAGGTAGACGGAGATGTTGTTCTTGGCGATGTAGCGCTTCGCCTCGGCAGGCATCTTCTCTGCGAACTCCGCGTCATCCCACTGGCAGTTGACCAGGAAGGTACCACCCGGCTTGACGTCGCGGACCATCTTGAAGCCCTTGACGATGTAGCTGGGGTTGTGGCAGGCGACGAAGTCGGCCTTGGTGACGTAGTACGGCGAACGAATGGGGCTGTCACCAAAGCGCAGGTGCGAGATGGTGACGCCGCCGGTCTTCTTGGAGTCGTACTGGAAGTAGGCCTGGACGTACTTGTCCGTGTGGTCGCCGATGATCTTGATGGAGTTCTTGTTCGCGCCGACGGTACCGTCGCCGCCAAGACCCCAGAACTTGCACTCGATGGTGCCAGGAGCCGCCGTGTTGGGGGCGTCCGGATCCATCGGGAGCGAGAGGTTGGTGAGGTCGTCCACGATGCCGATGGTGAACTCGCGCTTCGGCTCGTCCTTCTTGAGCTCCTCGAAGACGGAGAACGCGGCCGCGGGCGGCTCGTCCTTCGAGCCGAGGCCGTAACGGCCACCGGTCACGACGAGATCAGACATGCCAGCCTCGTAAAGGGCGGTAACGACGTCCTGGTAGAGGGGCTCGCCAATGGAGCCGGGCTCCTTGGTGCGGTCGAGGACGGCGATCTTCTTGACGGTCTTCGGCAGGGCCGCGACGAAGTCCTTGATGGACCAAGGACGATAGAGGCGAACCTTGACCAGGCCGACCTTCTCACCGTGGGCGTTGAGGTAGTCGATGACCTCCTCGAGCGTATCGCAGAAGGAGCCCATGCAGACAACGACGCGGTCCGCGTCCTCGGCGCCGTAGTAATCAAACAGGTGATAGCTGGTGCCGAGCTTCTCGTTGATCTTGTCCATATAGCCCTGGACGATCTCGGGGAGCGCGTCATACCTGCTGTTGCAGGCCTCGCGGTGCTGGAAGAAGATGTCGCCGTTCTCATGCGAGCCGCGGGAGTGCGGGTGATCGGGGTTCAGCGCGTGATCGCGGAACTCCTGCAGAGACTTCCAGTCGACCATGTCCTTGAGGTCGTCGAAGTCCCAGACGGCGACCTTCTGAATCTCGTGGGAGGTGCGGAAGCCGTCGAAGAAGTTCAGGAACGGGGTCTTGCCGGAGATGGCGGCAAGGTGGGCGACGGGAGCGAGGTCCATAACCTCCTGGACGTTGCCCTCGGCGAGCATGGCGAAGCCGGTCTGGCGGCAGGCCATGACGTCGGAGTGATCGCCGAAGATGTTCAGCGCCTGCGTCGCGACGGTACGCGCGGAGACGTGGAAGACGCCAGGCAGGCCCTCGGCGGCAATCTTGTACATGTTCGGGATCATCAGAAGCAGACCCTGAGAAGCGGTGTAGGTGGTGGTCAACGCACCTGCGCCGAGAGAGCCGTGGACGGTACCGGAGGCACCAGCCTCAGACTCCATCTCGATGATCTTGACGGGATTGCCGAAGATGTTCTTCAGACCCTTTGCCGCCCACTGGTCGACATGGTCGGCCATGGGGCTCGAGGGAGTGATCGGGTAAATGCCCGCCACCTCGGTGAATGCATACGAGACCCAGCCTGCGGCCTCGTTGCCGTCCATCGACTTGAACTTACGTTCCATATCCTCTCCTTACATCCACCGGACGCTGCCAAGCGTCCGTTGATTTGGCACGTGGCACAGGATCACGAGGGGAAAGCTCTCGTCGCTACTGCCAACATGAATGCGCGCCGAATCACATCGATGCACATACACTTGTATTATTGCTCAAAGTGGATGCAATATTCCTACAAAACGGTGACCGTAATTCCCCTATTTTTAGTAGGGATTACGTTTTCTCAGCTCATTGCCAGTGCGGCCCTCATTTCTTTTTTGCACGCTCGAGCAATCTCTCGTATCCCTCTGAGAAGCGCCGGCCTTCGGGGCCGGAGAAGTCGCTCGCGGGTACGACGCCATGCTCGTCGGACACGAGGAACGCCTCGTCGAAGTCGATGCGACGACCCTGGACCTTCTCCAGAAGGTCGTCGACGTATTTGATGTGAATGCCCATCGTCTTCGCCAGGTCGGTGACCAAAGAGACGGCGCCGGCGGGCACCATGCCCGGAGCCCCCTCCCGGATGAGGGTTCCTTCGCTCGCGAGCCACAGTGCCTCGGGGGCGACGCCGACCTCCTCCGCCTCGCGGCGCGCGAGGTCGGCACGGGCACAGAGCGCAGCCAGGCGCGTGTCCTCAAGCTCCTCATAGGGACCGACGGACATCGCGGCTCGACCCTCCGTGTCCACGATCATCATGAGTACGCCGTCAGGGTTGGCCGCCGCCCCGTCTCCCAACGTCCACTCGATATGCTGCTTCGCCCAGGCAACAAGCTCCTTCTGCACCCTCCTCGTGCGCGTATGCCGCGCCCCAAGGGCCCTGAGGTGTCTGTTCTCAAGCGGAAGCGTCTTATTCGAAAGCCGCCACCTACAAACGATTGCAGGTTGTCCAAGCATGAACTCGCCATCATTGAGATCTGCGTCCGGCACACTTACCTCCTTGATCGAATGCTCGTCCATCCAGTGTACCCACAGCCCGTCGAATGGCATTTGGCCCCGGCGCTCACATGTAGTCTTTTTGAGCGTGTCAAAGACTATCGAAAGAAAGAAGGTTTCTGGCAGATACCTTCCAACGTGCGGAGCGGCAGCCGTGGCATTCGGATGTGATTGACACCACATGCGCGTCGGACTTTCGAAAAGCCCAACAAGATATGCCAGAATGGCTAGCATTCATCGGTCAGACAGTTTTTCTGTTGGCTTATGTTGCTGCGGAGGTGTGGATTTGAGCTCTCTCATCTTTACGTACACCATCGTTGTTCTGTGTGTCTGCCTCAGCACGGCTTCGATTTCGATTGCGGCTTATATAGTCTCAAGACGGCTCAAATACATTCCGCAGGCGCTCTTCTTCATTGCCTACTTCGTCGAGCTGACCCAGATCTTTGGGGGCGAGTGGCTTCTTCAGAACGTCGGAACGGTTACAGCGGCGAACTACTATGCGGTCGATGAGCCCGCGTTCAGAATACTGATCGGAGCCGTCATCCTCGCCTGCTTCTGGCAAATCGTGTTCGGCATCATCGATGTGCGCGAACCGCGTCGAATAGTCCTGCCGACGATTGCGCTCTGCGTGGCCCAAGCGTTGATCCTGCTTCTACTCCCCTATGGCCCGCTGCGCCAATGGCTCTTCTACACCATGCGGCAGGTCTCCATACTCAGCTGCCTTGGATATGCCTTCTGGCTCTATCGCTCGAACAAGGACGAGGTATTCCAGCATCGCATGGTAAAGAGACGGCCCATATTCCTGGTACTTCTCGTCTTTACCATCTCTATCGTCTGCGAGGACACCTACGTTATCCTGCTTGCGCCCATCCCCACGGCAAACAGCCCGCTTACCGGCGTCTTCCTCTCGAGCCGCAACATATCCGAGAACCTGATGATGATCTTCGTCGCGGCGATCACCATCTACCAGACCGTGCGGGACCTTGCGCTGCGCTTCAACGAGCCACCCGAGGTCCAGATCGATGCCGCGAGACACAACAGCTCGCTTACAGAGCACATCGAGGACAGGCTTCCCGCGTACGCACAGGCGCACAGTCTCTCAAAGCGCGAGCGAGAAATACTTGCCCTCGTCGTCGAGGGCAAGTCCAATCGCGAGATCGCGTCTGAGCTGATACTTGCGGAGGGAACCATCAAGACGCACCTTCACAACATCATGAAGAAGTGCGGACAGCCGAACCGCGAGGATCTCAAGAAAGACTTCTGGCGTAGCTAGCCAAGCCGACATACAAGAGGAAGGGAGGGCCGCGACCACGTCGCGACCCTCCCTGTGCTTTCAAGCTTGGCGCTCTTTAACACCTATGCAGGCAATGCCTACGCGTGGATGCGGGTGCCGGAGAGGCCCGCCATGGCCTCGGCAGCCTTCTCGAGCGAGCCGATGATGCAGACGCGGCCGGGGCGAGACTCGGCGAACTTGATGCCGGCCTTGACCTTTGGCTCCATGGAGCCCTTGCCGAACTGGCCCTCCTCGACGTACTTCTTGGCCTCGTCGACGGTGATGTCCTCGAGGTCCTTCTGGTCGGGCTTGCCGAAGTTGATGGCGACGTGGTCGACGGCGGTCAGCAGGACGAGCATGTCGGCGGAGCAGTCCTCGGCGAGAAGCTCGCCGCCCATGTCCTTGTCGATGACGGCAGCGACGCCCTTGTAGGTGCCCTTGTCGGTGTAGTCACGAACAACGGGGATTCCGCCGCCGCCGCAGGCGATGACGATGAACTCGTTGTCGAGGAGGTTGAGGATGCTCTCGTACTCGACGATCTTCTTGGGCTGCGGGGAAGCGACAACGCGACGATAGCCGCGGCCGGAGTCCTCGACCATGGTCCAGTCGGGGTGCTTCTCGAGCTCGGCGTCGGCCTCCTCCTTGCTCATGAAGGCTCCGATGGGCTTGGTGGGGTTCTTGAACGCGGGGTCGTCGGGGTCGACCTCAATCTGGGTCACGACGGAAGCGACGTGCCAGCGCTTGTACTCCTTGTGCATGGCTGCGCCGATGGCCTGCTGCAGGTGGTAGCCGATGTAGCCCTGGGACATCGCGCCGCACTCGGGGAGGTCCATGGCGGGGATCTTCGCCGGGTCATCCTTGTGGGCGTAGGCGAACGCGTTCTGGATCATGCCGACCTGCGGGCCGTTGCCGTGGGTGATGATGATCTCGTTGCCCTGCTCGATAACCTTGAGCAGCGTCGGGGCGGCCGCGCGGACCTTGGCGATCTGCTCCTCGGGGGTGTTGCCGAGGGCGTTGCCACCGAGGGCGATAACGACGCGGTTAGGCTTGCCGAATGCCTTGGACACTTTATCCTCCTATGCCTAATGACTTAAGGCGACGCCTTCGCGCCGCCCTCCTAATCGGAGATTAGACTATACCGCGTTTCTCAAGATTGTGTAGGGGTTTTTCTCGTTTCTATAAACGGTAGCAAATTCGTTTTCAAAGGTAGACGGCTGTTTTCCAAGATATGCAGATGGATACATTGATAAATTATTCCAATATTTGGAATCAATCATGGAGCATTAAGTCACTCTGGTGCTAGGAATGTTAAGTATATGCGGCTCGGGACCGAAAGCCCGTTCTCCCCAGAGGCGCGGCAGGACGCAACAGCTACCATGGGCATATGGATACCTCGACTCACAAATCATGCGACATGGACTGCGCGCCGGCGCGGCGCCCCGTCGTTGGACGCTTTGCCCCGACGCCGTCCGGCAAGATACACCTTGGCAACGTCTTCTCGGCGCTCATGGCGTGGGCTTCCGTCAGGTCGGCTGGCGGCAAGATGATTCTTCGCATAGAGGATCTTGACCCACGAGCGCAGGATCAGCGGGTGGCCGACGACCTCATGAGGGACTACGAGTGGCTTGGACTCTCCTGGGACGAAGGACCGTACTATCAGAGCAGGCGGACGGAGGCCTATCAGGAGGCTCTGGAGACGCTTGGCGACAGGGGGCTTACCTACCCTTGTTTTTGCTCGCGCGCAGAGCTTCACGCGGCAAGCGCGCCCCACGCCGCCGACGGCACGTTCGTGTACCAGGGAACGTGCAGGGGGCTGACTCCGGAGCAGATTGCCGAGAAGTCCAAGAGGCGGAACCCCGCCATCAGGCTCATGGTTCCCGGCGAAAGCTCCCCGCTCGCTCGGATCACCGTTGTCGACCGCGTATATGGGACCTATAGCGAGAACCTCGCGCGAGACTGCGGCGACTTTCTGATCAGGAGAAGCGATGGTGTGTTCGCCTATCAGCTTGCCGTAGTCGTTGACGACGGCCTGATGGGCGTGACCGAGGTCGTAAGGGGCAGGGACCTCCTTCCCTCCGCCGCGAGGCAGACGTATCTTGGCGGGTTGCTGGGGTTTGACCGACACGAATACTCACACGTCCCGCTCCTGATGGGACCAGACGGCCACCGTCTCTCGAAAAGAAACCTCGACACGGACGTAGCGAGCCTTCGTGATGACGGAATGGACGCGAAGACCATAATCGGCCGACTGGCAGAGGCCGTGGGAATCGCCGAGCCGGGCGAGAGCCTGACCGCAGACGAGTTTGCGCGCAGATTCTCTTGGGAAGACATCCGGACACACAAAAGTGACGTGGTGGTGGACGACAGCTTCTTTCTAAAGTAGATGTTGTGAGTTTGGCCCAATGTGGGGTATTATTGCCAAGCACGATGTTTGGAGAGCTGACCGAGAGGCCGAAGGTGCTCGCCTGCTAAGCGAGTATAGGACCAAATCCTATCTGGGGTTCGAATCCCCAGCTCTCCGCCAGACGATTCGGACCCAATCAAAGAAATTTGATTGGGTCTTTTCTTTTTCGCAGGTAAATCGATTAAATCGCAATCTATTCCAAAAAGTTTGAAATTCTCCCTTGACGCGGTTTCCCATCAGTGGCATTTTAATTACTGCAATGCGGCGTTACCTCAGCTGGATAGAGGGTCTGACTACGAATCAGAACGTCATAGGTTCGAATCCTATACGCCGCACCAGATTATCCGGGAGCCCCGAAAGGGGCTCTTGCACAGGCGGCGTTACCTCAGCTGGATAGAGGGTCTGACTACGAATCAGAACGTCATAGGTTCGAATCCTATACGCCGCACCAGAACTTGCGAGGCCCCGAAAGGGGCCTCTTTTTCTTATAAGAAGAACCCGTCGACAGATGACACGGCCTTGTAGGGAATGGCACTCCAGTCGAGCCAATCCATAAGGTCGAGCGTGGTTCTCTCCCCCGTCTTGAAGAACTCGCCAAAAACCTCCGCCGGCTCGCCGTCGCGGTTTCCAAACAGCGACATCGCCTCGTTTGCTGCGGAAGCATCGAGCACGACCCTGTTTATGTGGCTGGGGGCTCCGTGGACAGACATGGTAGTGGGACCGAATGTCTCCTCCCACACCTCCACGCCGTTATCACTCATGACCACGTCCACGGTCCTGGACTCTCCGGCCGCGTGCACCGAAAGGACGTTGGTGCCGACAGATCCCACGAGAACATCCTTCATCTCTTCTCCCTCCCCGACGATTTCGTTGGAACGAGTATACTACGTCCGATTGAAAAATAGAACTGTTGTTCGTAACTATTTCAAGAAGAAAGGCGAGCGCCCGGATGAGCGCCCGCCTGGGAAAAACAAGCCGTACGTGTGGTCGCGGCTACGCGAGAGGCTTGATGACCTCCATGTCGCGCATGTAGGGGCGAAGAACCTCGGGGACCGTGATCGAACCGTCGGCGTTCTGGTAGTTCTCCATGATGGCGGCCATGGTGCGTCCGACGGCGAGACCCGAGCCGTTCAGCGTGTGGACGTAGCGGGACCCCTTGAACTCGGACGGGTCCTTGTACTTGATGTTCGCACGGCGCGCCTGGAAGTCCCAGCAGTTGGAGCAGGAGGAGATCTCCTTGTAGTTGTTGTAGCTCGGCAGCCAGACCTCGAGGTCGTAGCACTTGGTGGCGCTGAAGCCGATGTCGCCGGTGCAGAGCGTCACGACGTGGTACGGGAGGCCAAGCAGCTGCAGGCACCTCTCCGCCTCGGTGACCATGGACTCGAGCTGGTTCATGGAGTCCTCGGGCTTCGCGAACTTGACCATCTCGACCTTGTCGAACTCGTGCACGCGGATGATGCCGCGCGTGTCGCGACCGGCGGAGCCGGCCTCCTCGCGGAAGCACGGGGTGAACGCCGTGTACCACAGCGGGAGCTGGGAGCCGTCGAGGACCTCGCCGCGGTGGATGTTGGTCAGCATGACCTCCGCGGTCGGGATGAGGTACATGCCGCCCGAGACGTGATAGAGGTCGTCGTCGAACTTGGGGAGCTGGCCGGTGCCAAACAGGCTGTCATAGTTGGTTATGACGGGAGGCCACCACTCCTTGAAGCCGGCCTTCACGTGTGTGTCGATAAAGAAGTTGATGAGCGCGCGCTCCATGAGGGCTCCGGCGCCGCCAAGCAGGTAGAACCTGGTGCCCGCAAGCTTGATACCGCGCTCGAAGTCGATCATGCCGGTGCTGGAGCCAAGGTCCCAGTGCGCCTTGGGCTCGAAGTCGAAGTGGGTCGGCTCGCCCCACTTGCGAACCTCAGGGTTGTCGGAATCGTCGACGCCGTAGGGAACGCTCTCGTGCGGGATGTTGGGGATGGCCGCAACCAGGTCAAACAGCTGCTTCTCCACGTCGGTGCGCTTCTCGTTAAGATCGGCGATCCTCTGCTTGTTTGCGGTGACCTTCGCCTTCGCGGCCTCGGCCTCGTCCTTCTTTCCGTCGCGCATGAGGAGACCGATCTCCTTGGAGGCGGCGTTACGCTCTGCCTGGAGGCTCTCGACCTCTGCGATCACGGAGCGCCTCTCCTCGTCGAGCTCGAAGAACCTCTCCCTATCCCAGTGCGCGTTTTGCCTGGACGCACACGACTTGTCCACTGCGTCAGGATTTTCGCGTACGAACTTGATGTCGAGCATCTCGTTTCCCCTTTGTATCGGTAACAAGCGACCTGTCGGGACAGGCCTACGTACAGCCGTTCAAGTATATACTTGTTGTTCTGAATCTCGCTTTTTAGCCTGAGTTGTTCACCAAGATAGAAAGGTCACCTCATGGGTCAGATCGGCACCTTCTTCGACTGGCTGTTCAACAAGCCAGCGGGCGTGCTCTGCCTTATCGTCGGCGGAATCATCTTCTTCCTGATCGTCTCCGTCGTGCTGGAGCGCAAGACGCGGAAGATATACAAGAACCACGAGAAGTCCCCCGAGGACTGGGACCTCTTCGACGACGATGACGACGAGAGCGGCTGGAGCAGCTTCGAGGACGACAACAACTAGCTCCATAAGACAGAACGGCGAGAAGAGCCGCAGGTTAGGGGTCCCACAGCCACGTTGGCCGCGGGACCCTCTTTTTGGCGGGCGGCCTACGCATAAGCAAAAAGCCCCACCAGCCAATCCGACTGATGGGGCCTCGCATGCAATGGTGCGGGCGAAAGGACTTGAACCTTCATGAGATTGCTCTCATACGGACCTGAACCGTACGCGTCTGCCAATTCCGCCACGCCCGCGTGAGTCAGCATTCTAATACCATCCGCCATCGTTTGGCAATGGGTATTTTTGAAGAGTTTCGCCGCGGCGGGAGTCGCCACATCACGTTCACACCTTTCATATGCTGAAATGGGTTGCGTCGTGGCAGACACGCCCTTCTCGACAGTACAATGTTCGTGCCGTGACACTTCATCGCGCCAGCACATGCAACTCAAACGGACAAGGATGGCGTCGTGGGGGACCAGGACTTCTTGCAACATCAGACGGGCACCGCCCAGCCTCAGGCCAGGCAGGCGCTTCTGCTGGGCCGCTACCGGGTCATGAAGCCCGGCGAGGCGGGCGGCTTTGGCACCGTCCTCACCTGCTGGGACACGCGCCTGCAGCGCAGGGTCGCCATCAAGCGGATTCCCCTTATGGGCCAGCCGGGCGGCGCGGCGACCTCGACCATAAGCGAGGCTCTCGCGGAGGCCCGCACAGCAAGCATGCTGGCGCACCCCAACATCGTCACCATGTACGACTTCGAGGTGGACCGCACGTACGCGTACCTCGTGATGGAGTACGTGGACGGACTCACGCTCGCGGACTTCCTCGCGCGCGTCGAAGGCGGCACGCTCACAAACGACGAGTGCGCCTACCTGGTGCAATCCGTCGCGAGCGCCCTGTCCTTCGCGCACGAGAACCGCGTGCTGCACCTGGACATCAAGCCCACGAACATCATGATCGAGCACTCGGGCGCCATAAAGCTCTGCGACTTTGGCATGGCAATGCTGGCCTCTGCGGCCGGCTACGGCGGCGTGCGCGGCGGCACCGTTGGCTACATGCCGCCGGAGCAGATCGAGGGCGACCTGGTGGACGAGCGCGCGGACATCTTCTCGCTCGCCGTCGTGGTCTGGCAGGCGCTGACCGGCCAGAACCCCTTTGCGGCGAAGACGGCCGAGGAGTCGCTGCGCAAGATCGAGCGTGGGCCCAAGGTGGCGCTGTCCAAGATGGACCCGACGCTTGCGGGCATGGCCGAGGAGGTCATCATGCAGGCGCTCGACCCCAATCCCACGCAGCGCACCCCCTCCGCGGAGGCCTTCGCGAACGAGCTTGTGTTTGGCCTGGGAGACCCCGACCTTGGCGCAGAGTCCATAAGGGAGCTCATGTCGCAGGACGAGAAGGACGTGGCGCTCAGGGCAGACGAGTTCAAGCCAGAGGCGCTGCCCGTTGCCTATCGCTACCCCTGGCTCGGCGGCGTAGCGGCGCGCGCCGGGGCCGCGGCTCTTTCCGCCTGGGCGGTGTACGTGGCGCTCACGGCGTCGTCGCTCGCGCGGAGCGCGGGCGTCACGGCAGTGGCTGCGGCCGGCGTCGGGGCCGCGTGGCCGCCGGCGGGCTCGGCGCTCGCGCTGGCGGCGTTCGCGTTCTCGCTCTTCGGCGTCGGGGCCACCGCCGCGTCCATCCTGCTGCCGCTTGCCTGCGTCGTGGCGTTCCTGGCGTGGTGGATTCCCGTCGGCACGAGCGAGCGCCTGTCCACGTGCGCCGTTCTTCTCCCCTGCGCCCTTGGCCAGCCGTTTGGCGGGGCGGCGCTCGCGGCGTTCTGCCTTGCGCCCGCGCGTGCCGCTGCGACCGCGGGGGTGGGCTTCGTGTGGCAGCTTGCCTTTGGCGCGGCGCGGCAGACCGGCTTTGGCGCGGACGCCGTGGGTGCGGCGCTCGTGGCCAGGCTCGCGCAACCTGGCACGTGGCTGCTTTTGGCTGGCAGCTGTCTGGGGGCCCTTGTCGCCTCGCTCCTGTACCGCTCCGGCAGGCTCAGGAGCTCCGTTGTCAGCGGTGTCGCAGGTCAGGTCGTTGGTACCGCGATTCTTATAACGTCGCAGTTCATGGCGGCGCGAGTGGAGAATGGCGGTATATGGACCAGCCCTAACTTTGCAGACGTCGCCGTTGCGATACTCTTATGTGTGTTTGTGTGCATTGCCACCAACCTAAGAGGCCCGCTCGACGCGGGCGGGGAGGTTGAGGAAATAGATGAACTTGCTTAAGACGTTCGAGACCCGCGTGGGCGACGCGTTTGGCGCCGCGCCCCAGGGTTACACCGCGCCGTTTTCTTTCAAGAAGCTCGCAAAGCGCGCCACGCGCGAGATGGAGAACGAGACGTTCGAGATCGACGGCATAAACACCGCGCCCGCGCTGTATACCATCCTGGTCTCGGCCGCGGATGACGCTGCGATGCGCCCCCTGTATGCGCAGCTCACCGCAGAGATCGTCGCGTTCGTGGAGGCTCAGGCCCAGAGCAAGGGATACATCTTCGTGGGCAAGCCGCTCGCGCGCTTCATGATCGACCCGTCGCTTCGCAGCGGCAAGTTCGCCGTGTTCGCGGAAAACGTCGACGCCGGCACGCTCTCCAGGCTGCGCGCGGAGGAGGACGCCTTCCTCTCAAGCTCCGTCGGCCTTGGCGGCGCCGCGGGTCAGCTCCGTCCCGAGCCGGCCGCGGCGGAGCGCAAGCCGCGCCGCGCACGGTCTCCGCACCGCGCGCCCGCAGAGCCCGCCATCGAGGTCCTGCCGCCGGAGCCCGCGGCGGCGCCTTCCGTTCCGGAGCCCGCGCCCATCAACCGCGACATCGTGGACGGCCTCCTGCACGAGGAGTTCGCCCCCGTCGTCGAGCCCGTCGCGGACGCGTCCGCCGGCCTCAAGGTCATCCCCACGGACTTCGTCCAGCCGGACGACATCCCGGCCGCCGCGCAGCAGCAGGATGAGGCCATCCCCGTGCCGCAGACGCAGCGCCGCAACGTCCCCCTGGTCAGCCGCGACCGCAACCTTTCCAGCGCGCAGGAGGCCGCCGCGGACGTGCCTACCTGCCTGCTCGTCAACCACCAGACCGGCCGCACGTACACCGGCATCGCGCCCACCACGGTCATCGGCCGCGAGCGCACGCCGCACGGCATCGTCCTGCACGACCCCAACGTGTCGCGCCACCACGCCGAGCTCTCGTTCGACGGCCGCACGTGGCACATAACGGACCTCAACTCCACCAACGGCACCATGGTGAACGATGCCGAGGTCAGCTCGTGCGCCCTTGCGGACGGCGACCTCATCACGCTTGGTTTGGTGAACCTTGAGTTCAGGGAGAACCAGTCATGATGATCGACCTCGTTCTGTTCATCGGCAGGATCGTCCTCGTCGTCCTGTTGTACGCGTTCCTCTTCGCGGTCATGAAAACGGGCATCGGCCTCGTGCGCGGCCAGCGTCGCGACGCGGCCATCTGGTCCGTCGACGTCGAGAAGGGCTCGCGTGCGCTCCGCGGCCTCCACGTGGACATTCTGGGCCCCGTGGTCATAGGCCGCTCCCCGTCCTCGGACATCGTCATCAACGAGCCGTTCGTCTCGGCCACGCACGCGCGCTTCACGCTGCAAGGCCCGGCGCTCGTGCTCGAGGACCTTGGCTCCAAGAACGGCACGCTCGTGAACGGCCACCCCATCGGAGACACGCCCGTCACGCTTCGCGACGGTGACGAGGTCCAGGTGGGCGACGCCATCATGCATGTGAGCCGCCGATGAAGCTGAAGCCGTTGCCGCTCCCCCTCCACAGGGAGAGCCTATACACAAGGATCGCCGGGCACGGCGGCAAGAAGCCCGTCGCAAGCCCCGGCCACGACGTCATACCCGTCGAGAACCGCGAGGGCACGGACTCCAGAAAGGGTGCCAGCGGCATGCTGGCCTGGGGTGCGCGCACGGACATCGGCCTGGTGCGCAGCCACAACGAGGACTCGTTCCTCGTGCAGGCGCCCGTGTTCGCCGTGTGCGACGGCATGGGCGGGCATGCGGCCGGCGAGGTCGCCAGCTCCATCGCCGTCGAGACCATCGCCGCGAACGCCCCGCTCCACGCGGACGACGTCCTTCTCGGCGCCGCCGTCGAGACCGCGAACGCCAAGGTGATCGAGGGCGCCAAGACCGGCAAGGGCAAGCCTGGCATGGGCTGCACCGCATCGTGCATACTCGTCGAGAAGAACAAGGTCGCCATCGCCCACGTTGGCGACTCGCGCATCTACCTCCTCCACGCAGGAGCGCTCGTGCGCCTCACGCACGACCACTCGTACGTCGAGGAGCTGGTGGACGCCGGCGAGATCACCGCGGACGAGGCGAGGGTCCACCCCTCGCGCTCCATCATCACCAGGGCGCTCGGCAACGACCCCGACATGTACGCCGACCACTTCACGCTCGAGGTCGCGACGGGGGACCGCATCATCATCTGCTCGGACGGGCTTTCCTCCATGGTAGAGGACTCCGAGATAGAGGACATCGCCGTCTCGTGCGTCGACCCCCAGACCGCGGCGGACAACCTTGTTTCCGCGGCCCTCGCGGGCGGTGGGCACGACAACGTCACCGTCGTCGTGGTGGACGTCCTCGATGACGGCTCCTCTGAGGCCAGGCGCACGTATCGCAGGCGCTGGATGTTTGGCGGCCTGCTGGCCTTCGTAGTCCTTCTCGCCCTGGTCACCGGGGCGCTGGCGCTGTACGTGCGCAGCTCGTGGTACCTGGGCAACAACAACGGCACCGTCGGCATCTACTCCGGCGTGAACCAAAGCGTGCTCGGCATCCGCCTGAGCCACCTGGTAGACACCTCGTCCGTGCAGGTGAGCGACCTGCCCGCGGCCATCCAGCAAAGCCTGAGGAAAGGCGTCACCGTCGATTCTGAGCAGGCGGCGCTCGACACGGTCGAAAGTTACCGCGACCAGATCGACACGGACAAGACCGACGCGGCAATCACGGCAGACAAGGCAAAGGCAAAGTCGGATTCGGACCAGGACACCAGCGACTCGTCGCAGTCGGACGCCTCGTCCACGTCCGGAGGTGAGTAGTCACGATGCCAAGGGCAATCAACACCCGCAGGAACACTGAGCTTGGCCTGCTCATTGCGGCGGCCATCCCCGTCATCCTTCTGTACGCAATGTACCTGCTCAACGCGAAGATCGCGCTGAGCTTCTCGTCTCTCGCGGTCCCCATCGGGCTGTTCGCGGCGTTCGGCGTCGCGCACTTCGCAACGCGCCGCTTTGCGCCAGAGGCCGACCCGGCCATCCTTCCGCTTGTCTTCCTGCTCTCTGGCATCGGCATCGCGTTCGTGACGAGGCTCGCACCCTCGCTCGCCATAGGCCAGGTCACCTGGCTCTTCCTTTCCGTCGCGGCCATGATCGCCGTGCTGGTGCTCGTGCCCAGCATCGAGGCCCTGGCGCAGTACAAGTTCACCATGGGCATCGTCGGCGTCGCGCTGCTTCTCCTGCCCATGCTCATCGGCACGTCGCGCGGCGGCTCCAAGCTCTGGATCGTCCTGGGGCCGCTCTCGTTCCAGCCCGGCGAGCTCGCGAAGATCCTCATCGTCCTGTTCCTCGCGGCCTACCTCGCAGAGAACCGCGAGATGCTCTCGGCGTCCGCCGTCAAGGTCGGCCCGCTCGACCTGCCGCGCCCGCGCATGCTCGCGCCCATGATGCTCATGTGGGGTATGTCCCTTCTGGTCGTGGTGTTCGAGCGCGACCTGGGCAGCGCACTTCTCTTCTTCACGTTCTTCGTGATCATGCTGTACGTCTGCACCGGGCGCGTGGGGTACGTCCTCGTGTCCATCCTGCTTTTGGCCATCGGCGGCGTGTTCTGCTACCACTTCTTCGGCCACGTGCAGACGCGCGTCCAGATCTGGATGAACCCGTTCAAGGACCCGTCCGGCAAGGGCCTGCAGATCGTGCAGTCGCTGTACTCGCTCGCGGACGGCGGCCTCGTGGGCTCCGGCATCGGCAAGGGGCTTCCCAAGCTCATCCCCGTCGTCGAGTCAGACTTCATCTTCTCGGCCATCGGAGAAGAGATGGGCCTCCTCGGCGCGTCCGCCGTGCTCATCTGCTACATGCTGCTCGCCGTGCGCGGGCTGGCCACGGCCGCGCGCGCAAAGTCCGACATCTCCGCGTTCACCGCGGTTGGCCTCACCGCAGCCATCGCGGTGCAGGCGTTTCTCATCGTGGGCGGCGTGACCAAGCTGCTGCCGCTCACGGGCGTCACGCTCCCGTTCATGAGCCAGGGCGGCAGCTCGCTTCTGGCCAGCTTCATCATCGTCGGGCTTCTGCTGAAGGCCGGCGACGAGGGGACGGGCCGCGAGGCCCTGATAGAGCAGGGCTCCGGAAGCGTGGGCTCTCAGACGCAGGTCGAGAAGGCCATGGCCTCCGTGGTGCACGGCGCCCATGCACGCGCCCGCCGCGGGCTTGACACCCCGGAGTCCGGCGTCCTGGGCCGCGTGGCCCTCGGCAACAGGCTCGTGTCGCTCGTGACCGTGTTCACGATGATGTTTGCCCTGCTGGTGGCCAACCTCACCTACATCCAGGTCTTCAAGGCCGACTACTACCAGACGCTTCCCAACAACAACCACACCATCGCCAAGAGCGCGAAGGTCCAGCGCGGCGCGATCATCGCGGCGGACGGCGCGACGCTCGCAGAGTCCGTCAAGCAGCCCGACGGCACGTATGTGCGCACGTACCCGCAGGGAAACGTCGCCACGCACACCGTGGGCTACCTCTCGTCACAGTACGGGGCAAGCGGCGTCGAGGCCACCATGAACCAGACGCTCACGGGCCACTCGGACTACTCAACCTGGTCAAGCGCCATCAACGCGATGGCCGGCATCGAGACTCCGGGGTCGTCCGTGGTGCTCACCATCAACTCGCAGATGCAGAAGGCCGCCGAGCAGGCGCTCCACGGTCACCGCGGCGCCATCGTGGTGCTGAGCCCCACCACCGGCGCGGTGCTCGCGAAGGCCTCCAACCCGTCGTTCGACTACAACGACATCGGCTCGGCCATGTCCGGCAACAACGCCAGTCTGGTGGACCGCGCGACGCAGACGCTGTACACGCCGGGCTCCACGTTCAAGATCGTGAGCCTTTCTGCGGCGCTCGACTCTGGCGTGGCGACGCTCGACAGCACCTACCGCGCTCCCGCGTCGATAGAGATCGGCGGTGCAAAGGTCACGAACATCGATGGCGAGGCGTGGAGCTCGCTCTCCCTCAAGGAGGCTCTCACCTATTCCGTCAACACGGTGTTTGGCCAGCTGGGCCAGCAGGTGGGCGCGAGCAAGCTCGTGAGCTACTCCGACGCGTTCGGGTATGGGCAGAAGCTTGGCCAGGACTTCTCCACCGTGGCCTCGCTCATGCCGGACCCCTCACAGATGACCGAGTGGGAGACCGCATGGTCGGCCGTCGGCCAGCCCGTGGGCCAGCACTCCAGCCCCGCGGGACCGCAGACCACGGTCATGCAGAACGCCGTCGTCGCGGCCGCGATCGCGAACAAGGGCGTCGTCATGAACCCCTACGTGGTCGACCACATCCTCACCCCCGAGGGCGCGACCAGCTCTACCACGAAACCCAAGTCGCTGGGACAGGCGGTGTCCGCCCAGACGGCGCAGCAGATCGGGGAGGCGATGCTGGACGTCGTGAACGACGGCACCGGCATGGGCGCCCAGGTCCCCGGTGTGAAGGTCGCGGGCAAGACCGGCACCGCAGAGGTGAGCTCCAACACGGCAAACTCCCTGTTCGTGGGATTCGCCCCCTACGACCAGCCCACGGTGGCGATTTCGGTCTGCATCGAGGGATCCGAGGGCGAGAGGATGGTAGGCGTCGCCGCGGGAGTTGCAGGTAAGGTGCTTGCCACGTGCCTGCGCGTACAGGCGATGGGAGCCGGCGTATAGTATCGAGTTCCCACACAACGACGCGATGGCGAGCGGGTAGATTAGTATGTTGAATGCCGCACGAGCGCGCGGCTTTTGAGGATGAGACGGAGTGACGATGGCAGAAAGAGTTCTTGGGGGGCGCTATACCGTACAGGACAGAATCGGCACCGGCGGCATGGCGATTGTCTACCGCGGTCTGGACGAGGTGCTGGGGCGAACCGTAGCAATCAAGACGATGCTGCCCCAGTATGCCGCCGACCCCTCCTTCGCGGCACGCTTCAAGCAGGAGGCCCAGGCGGCCGCCGCACTGCAGAGCCCCTACATCGTGTCCGTGTACGACTGGGGCAAGGACGGCGACACTTACTACATCGTCATGGAGTACCTGCGTGGCACCGACCTCAAGAGCGGCATCCGCAAGCACGGCGCGCTTGACAGCAAGAAGGTCGCCCAGATCGGCAGCCAGATCGCGCAGGCGCTCTCCGTCGCGCACCGCCACGACATCATCCACCGCGACATCAAGCCGCAGAACATCATGGTGCAGCCGGACGGCAACATCAAGGTGATGGACTTCGGCATCGCCCGCGCGAAGAACAGCCACCTGACCACGGACAACTCCGTTCTGGGCACCGCCCACTACGTATCGCCCGAGCAGACGCAGGGCAAGGAGCTTGGCCCCACGACCGACATCTACTCGCTCGGCATCGTCATGTACGAGGCCGCGACCGGTCGCGTCCCCTTCGACGGCGACGACGCCATCTCCGTCGCGCTCAAGCAGGTGAACGAGCAGCCGGTGCCGCCGACGGCCGTGAACCCCGCCGTGGACTCCGCGCTCGAGAGCATCATCCTCAAGTGCATGCAGAAGGACCCGAAGGACCGCTTCCAGACCGCGGACGAGCTGTACCACGTCCTGCGCGACTACCTTGCGGGACGCCTCGCGGCCGTCAACAACGCTACCGAGGTGCTGCCGGCAAACCCCGTGGTGCCCGCGATCGCGCCCATCGCCGCGTCCAGCACCCAGAGCCTGCCGCGCATCGACACCGCCGAGCACATCAAGCCGCAGACCGCAACGCAGAAGGCCCAGCAAGAGGCCGACGCCGCCATGAAGAAGCACAAGCGGCGCGTCGTGCTCTTCTCGATACTCGGCGTCATCGCCCTCATCGCGGCGATCGTAGGCATCTACACGCTCGTGAACCCCAGCAACCAGAAGCGCGAGGTGCCAAACTACCTCAGCATGACGGAGGCGGACGCCCTGAAGGCGATCGACGAGTCAGAATTCTTCAAGAAGGGCTCCGTCAAGGAGCAGTACTCCAGCACGGTCGAGAAGGGCGTGGTCATGGACCAGGACCCCGATTCCGGCCGCATGGTGGCAAAGGGCACGAAGATCAACCTGGTAATCTCCAAGGGCAAGGAGCCCGCCGCCACGGTGAAGGTCCCCGACCTCACGGACATGAGCCCCTCGCAGGCCGACAAGGCGCTCGCGAAGGTTGGCCTTGTGGGGCAGGCCGGCGACTCCGTGTACGACGAGAACGTCTCGGTTGGCATGGTCGCAAAGCAGTCTCCGGTGGGCGGCTCCGAGGCCAAGGCTGGAGACACCATCACCTACCAGCTGTCCAAGGGCAAGGAGTCCGTGGACGTACCCAGCGTCGTGGGCCAGGACGCGGACTCCGCGACGTCCGCGCTCAAGGGTGCCGGGTTCGAGGTCAACGTCAGCTACGGCAACAGCGACACCGTCCAGAAGGGCTACGTGTACGACCAGTCCCCCACCGGCAGCGCCGACAAGGGCTCCACGGTCACGATATACGTCTCCAACGGCCCGAAGACGGTCTCAGTGCCCAACGTCGTGGGGTCCACGGCAGACGACGCCAAGGGCGCGTTGGAGGCCGAGGGCTTCAAGTACAACCTCACTTACCAGTACAGCTCCAGCGTCGCACAGGGTACCGTCGTCTCGCAGTCGGCCACGAGCGCCAAGAGCGGAGCCACGATCACCCTCGTGATCTCCAACGGTCCCGACCCCACAACCAGCGGCGCCAACACCAACACGGACAGCACGACGACCAACAATGGCGCCACCGGCACGACGACCAAACCAACCGGAGGCCAATAGAGGCCTAGCGCACCAAACATAGGAAGACGCCCGCGGGCGAGAAGAGCCGTTCTTCTCGCCCGCGGGCTTTTCTGTGGGCACATGTGGAGGCGTCGGGCAGCGACCCACCAGAGCCTCGCGCGGCAACGGCCGGTCAAAAGGCGCATGCCACCGAGACGCGCAGCCATCGCACCTGGCCGGCATTGCCGCGCTAACGAAAAAGGCCAGCGACCTAAGCCGCTGACCTCACATTTCATGGTGACCCCGGTCGGATTCGAACCAACGACACCAGGTTTAGGAAACCTGTGCTCTATCCCCTGAGCTACGGGGCCGTGCTCGACCATTCTATCATCTTCTGGACGATGTGGGGCCGAGAGTTTTACTTGTGCTGCTCGTGCCTTCCAGAGCGCTTAGCACGGCGCGCGGCCTTGGCCTCGTCGCGGGCGGCCTGCTCGCGGGCGATCTCGTTCGCCTCGCCGCGGAGCACCTTCGTGACCTTCTTGTTGGTCATGGCACCCGTGGTGGACTCGGCTTTCTTCCTCATGGGGCGCACGACGCGCCAGTCGTACACGAACGCCGAGATGATGAGGGCGTACGCCGCGACCAGCATGATGAACACCGCAACGCCCATGGGGGTCGTTCCCTCGTTCACCTGCTGGGGGAAGAGGTTCGGCAGCAGCCACGAGATGATGGTGCACACGAAGCCCGTGCCAAGCAGCCCCCACCAGACGCGCTGGGACCTCTTGTAGCCCGGGATCTGCTTCAGCACGATCTGCGAGGCGGACGCGCGGCGGTCGGCCTCGTCGCGGCGCTCGCGGCGCGCGCGCTTCTTCTCGTCCTTCGTCATCTGGACCGGGGCCTTGCCCGAGGCAGCGGACTTTCCCGCACCGCCGGAAGCGCCTACGACGCGCACGCCCGATGCGGCCTCGCGCGCGGGCTTTGCACGAGAGACGGAGCGCTTCGAGAAGCCCGAGCGCTCCTCCTCGTCGGCTGCGGCCTTCTCTTCCTTCTTGGCGAGGGGCGCGTTTGCCTCCTGCGCCTCCCTCTTGGCCGCGTTAATGGTTTCACGCAGAGACATTTGACTCCTTCATGGGGGTGAACTTCTCGCCAGTGATGATCTCGAAGGCCTCCTGATAGCGCTCCGAGGTACCCTTGACGACCTCTTCGGGCAGGTGGGGCGGCTCGCCGGTCATGTCCCAGTTCGCCTTCAGCCAGTCGCGCACGTACTGCTTGTCATAGCTGGGCTGCACCTTGCCGGGCTCGTAGCCGTCCGCGGGCCAGAAGCGGCTCGAGTCGGGCGTGAGCGCCTCGTCAATCAGCGTCAGCTTGCCGTCGATGAAGCCGAACTCGAACTTGGTGTCCGCGATGATGATGCCGCGCGTCAGGGCATACTCCGCCGCCGCGGTGTACAGCTTCAGGGACGCGTCGCGCAGCTGGGTCGCGACGTCCTCGCCCACGAGCTCGGCGCAGCGCTCGAAGCTGATATTCTCGTCGTGGTCGCCAAGCGCAGCCTTGGTGGACGGGGTGAAGATCGGCTCGGGGATCTTGGACGCCTCGGTCAGGCCGGCGGGCAGCTTGATGCCGCAGACGGTGCCGTCCTGGTCGTACGTCTTCTTTCCAGAGCCGGTGAGGTAGCCGCGGACGATGCACTCGATGGGAACGGTCTTGGCCTTCTTCACGAGCATGGAGCGACCCGTGAGGTACTCGCCGTACTTCTGGTACTCCTCCGGATACTCGCTCACGTCCATCGTGATCAGGTGGTTGGGCATCAGGTCCTTGAACCTGTTGAACCAGAAGGCCGAGATGCGGGAGAGAATCTCTCCCTTGTACGGAATCTCGTCGGGCAGGATGTAGTCGAACGCGCTGATGCGGTCGCTCGCGACCATGAGCAGGCTGTCGCCGCAGTCGTAAATGTCGCGAACCTTGCCGTGAGAATCCGGACGAAGCTCCATGGCTCCCATTAGGTGTCTCCCCTCATCGAGGTCCAGTTAACACACGTGCATAGCGCATCCATTGTAATGGATTAGCCATTTCAGGCTCAGGCGCGCCGCGATGCGTCACGCAATTTAAACCGGCCCGTGCGCCATTCGCAGCGGGCCGGCGAGCGCGGCGCTGGGACTATTCCGCTGGGGCTACTCCTCGCGAGAAGGACTTCCCGCCTTGTGCTCGAGCGGGATGTGCAGCGTGAACGTCGTGCCCTTCCCAAGCTCGGACTCCACGGAGATGCTGCCATTGTGCTTGTCGACAATCTCCTTCGTGAGCGCGAGGCCCACGCCCAGCCCGCCAGAGACCCGCTCGCGGCTTGCGTCTGAGCGCCAGAAGCGCGAGAACACCCTCGGGATGTCCTCCTTCGCGATGCCGATGCCCGTGTCCCTAACGGATATCTGCATGTAGCTGCGACCCTCGTAGCCAATGCTCACCACGACCCAGCCGCCCGCGGGCGTGTAGCGCATCGCGTTTGACATGAGGTTCGTGATTGCCTCGCGAATGAGGTCGGGGTTCACGTCCGCAAAGAGCTCGTGGTTCGGCGTCTTGTCGTCAAAGCGCAGCCGCAGGTCGCAGTCGGCAAACAGCTGCTGCTGCATCGTCACCAGGCTCTTCAGCACGAAGACCATGTCGGTCTTCTCGGTCTTGAACTTCTCGTTGTTCTCAACGCGGGAAAGGTGCAGCATCGCGTCGACCAGGCGAGAAAGGCGTCTCACCTCGCTCGCGACCGTCTCGAAGTGCTCGTCGTCCGCCGGCAGCACCCCGTCCTGCATGGCCTCGACCGTGGCCTGCATTGCCATGAGCGGCGTGCGCAGCTCATGCGCAACGTCGCTCGTCAGGCGATGCTCGAACTTGATGTCGCGCTCGAGCTCCGTCGCCATGCCGTCGAACGTCTCGCCCAGCTGGCCTATCTCGTCCGTGCCCTTCAGCCCCGTGCGGGCCGTCAGGTCGCCGTTCCTGATCTGCGTCGCTGTCGCGGTTATCTTCTTGATCGGTCGCGTCAGGGCACGCGACGTGTAGTAGCCAATGATGCTTGCCAGGAATATGGCGACAGCCGCGGCCATCAGGATCGCGGTGTACGAGTTCTGCCTGAAGGCCGCATCTGACTTCGTGATGAGGGCCTCGGACCCAAACGCCCAAAGCCGAACGGTGCCGACCTTCTTGCCCGTGCTGTCGGTCACCTCGGCCGACACGATGTCGTTTGCCGAGGACGGCACGGGGTTCTGCTTCGAGTCGTGCGACATCTTGCCAGAGGCGGCGCGGTTTGCCGCGGTCTCGTCGTACACCAGGGCGTCGTTGGCGTCCAGTATCTGCATGCTTATGTCCGGGTACGCGGACACGCTCGTCTTCGCGTACTCGATGACGCTCGAGGTCCAGCGGTCCCCGCCCTTGTCGTACTGCGTTCCAAGGGTGTCCGCGGTCTGCTGGGCAAGGCGCTGCATGTTCTGCCTGGTGTAGCCCTGGAACTGCTGCTCCCACACCACCGCCAGCACGATGGAGAGTATGGCCGCCGTCATCACGGCGGTCAGTGCCGAGAAGAAGGCCATGCGACCCGTGAAGGACGTCGTCGGGTTGGCAACGCGCGGCGCGCGCCTCAAGGTCGAGTACTCGGCCTTCGCGCTCTCGCTCTTCTCGCCTGCGTCCTCACGCTCGTCGTATGACCTGGTTGCGTCTATGTCTGCCACGTCTGTCGCTTACCTGTCTGCGGCGCTATTCCGCACTCTTCTTCTCCGGCTTCTGCGGTGCCTCGAAGCGGTAGCCAACGCCGTGCACCGTGTAGAGCCAGCGCGGGTTGCGGGGGTCGTCGCCCAGCTTCGCGCGAAGGTTCTTCACGTGGGAGTCTATCGTGCGCTCGTATCCCTCGAAGTCGTAGCCCAAGACCTTCTCGACCAGCTCCATACGCGTATAGACGCGGCCCGGGTAGCGTGCGAGGGTCGTGAGCAGCTTGAACTCTGACGCGGTGAGGTCGACCTCCTTGCCCTCGACCATGACCTTGTGGCCAGAGATGTCGATGACGAGGTCGCCAAAGTCCAGCACCTCGAGCTGGGGCTCGCTCTCCGCATGCGCGCGGCGCAGCAGCGCGCGAACGCGGGCCACGAGCTCGCGGGGCGAGAAGGGCTTGATCAGGTAGTCGTCGGCGCCAAGCTCCAGGCCGATGATGCGGTCCTCGACCTCGCCCTTCGCGGTCAGCATGATGATGGGGACGTTAGAGGTCTCCCTGATGGCGCGGCAGACGCGCTCGCCAGAGAGCTTCGGGAGCATGAGGTCCAGAATGATGAGGTCGAAGGAGTGCTTCTCGAACTCCTCCAGGGCGCTTTGGCCGTCGCCTACGCCACGTACGATGTAGTTCTCGCGCTCAAGGTATGCCGCGACGGCGTCGCGAATGGTCTTCTCGTCCTCGACCAATAGGATGCGTTTCTCGTCCGAAGCCATGGATGGCCTCCTCCATTTACTGCTCAGGGGCTGTTATGTGCATTGTGCGCCTTTTTTGTGATTCAGAGTAATGATACCCCAGAACGAAGCCCCTAAAAGCGGGAACTAGAGAGAAAATACTCGGATAGACACTGATTCGGGGTAGCCGGTGTCCTGGTTCTTGATGGTCGAGAAGGTCACGAACCGCGACGTGTAGCCCACGCAGGCCGGATACTCCCCGTAGTCCACGCAACGGTTCTGCGCCGCAAGCACGGAGTACTTCCTCTTGTCCGTGTCGATCACGAAGTACGACGCGCGGCTCTTCACGATGTAGGTGCCGTCCTTGCCGCAGATCGGGGCGAACGGCTCGCGGGACAGCGCCACGAACGGCCCCTCCGGCTTGCCGATGTAGGAGCCCATCGTCCCCAGCAGGCCGCCGGAGTCGTAGCTCGCCTCGATGGAGAACGCGAAGCGGTCGTCTATGCTCACCGCGTTGAGCGGCTTCACGCCCGCCGGCAGCACGAGCTGGTCCACCTGCTCGGAGAGGTCGTCGCTCAGCTTGTACGACGTTATGCCGTAGTACGTGCCCTTGTCCGCGCGCACGCGGGGGGTGAGCGTCACGGTGCCGTCGGAAACCGCCGGCTCCGTCGCAAAGCGCCCCGGGGACTCTATGGCCCGCCGCGCCTTGGAATCCCCCAGGGACCACACGTAGCAAGACGAGCTCTTCGCGGCCTTCGCGCCCGTTGCCGATGGCATGACCTGCCAGATCACCCTCTTGCCCGCAACGGCAAACAGCGGCGGGTCATAGTCCTTGCTTGCGTGCCAGAGCGTGGACACGTCCCCCGCGAGGGCCCCGCCAGAGAACGCCGCGGCGTACAGGTACCACTTGTGCGTGAGCAGGTCCAGCTCGCTCCACGCATAGACGCTGTCCGAGCACCTCACGTCGTATATCACCATGTTGGTGTTGTGCGACGTGTGGGTCTTGTTCACGACCTCGGAAAGCGTGCCGCTCGTGATGTCGAGCGCGGACCCCTTCACCATGGGCGTCGCGGAGCTCCCCGCGGACGTGACGGGAATCCACGTGTCGCCGCCGGGATGCAGCACGTTGCCCACGGGAATGGTCCACGTCGCGACGGGTTCCTTCTTGAAGTCGACGGACTTGTACTTGCTCTCGTTCGTCTTCGGGTCGATCACGTAGTCCGCGGACTTGTCGTTCACCACGGTCGGGGCGGTCTCGTCGTCCTTCGTGTTGCGCCCGCAGCCCGCCATGACGCCAATGGCGGCCGCCGCCACGCCCGTGGCCGCGCCCGCCCTGAACAGCCCGCGCCTGGTAAGCGCGTGCCTCGCGCCGCCCTTCGCCATGACCGGACTAGCCCCGCACCCGCGCAAGCTCGCGCTGGGCCTCGCACAGGGCGATGGTCATCTGGTCCGCGCACGAGGTGCCGCGCATGCCGCAGGTGTTGCCCGCAAGAAGCTCCACCACGTCCGCCACGGGCCTGCCCTCCACCAGCTTGCCGACGGCCTTCAGGTTGCCCTCGCAGCCGCCCTCGAAGCTCACGCCCTCGATGGTTTGCCCGTCGTCGCTCAGGTCCAGGTGGATGACGCGCGAGCACACGCCGCGCGGCACAAAGTCGTAGTGAAACATTCCCGTCCTCTCTGTCGGAAACAAGTATACCCAGCGCACGCTGCACGCGGCCGCCATACACAGGAAGACCCGCGGCTGGCGTCGCGGGTCTTCTCGCCTAGGCGTTCCCTTGCATTTGCCTGCAGCAGGCGCTAGTCGAAGCTCAGCTGCTCCAGCCTGTCAAATACCACGTCGATGCGGCCGAGGAAGCTCCACGGGTCGAAGATCTTGTCCAGCTCCTCCTTCGTCAGGTGGCTGCAGCGCGGGTCGGCCTCGAGCTTCGCGCGGAACGTGGTGCCGTTGGGGTCGCACTGCTGGATCTCGTGCCACGTGGCCATGGCGTTCTCCTGCACGATCTTGTAGGCGTCCTCGCGCGTGATGCCGGTGTCCACCAGATGCAGAAGGACCTTGGACGAGAAGATCAGCCCCTTGGTCTTGTTGAGGTTGGCCATCATCTGCGCGGGATACAGCTGCAGGCCGTCCACGATGCGGATGAGGCACTGGAACATGTGGTCCAGCGCGATGAAGCTGTCCGCCTGCGCCACGCGCTCCGCGGACGAGTGGCTGATGTCGCGCTCGTGCCACAGCGCCACGTTGTCGAAGGCCACCTGCGCGTTCGCCTTCACCACGCGAGAAAGGCCGCATACCTTCTCGACGGTGATGGGGTTGCGCTTGTGCGGCATGGCGCTGGAGCCCTTCTGCCCCTTGCGGAACGGCTCCTCGGCCTCGAGGGTGTCCGTGCGCTGGAGGTTCCTGATCTCGGTCGCGATGCGCTCGCACGTGGCGGCCGTCGTCGCAAGCACGCCGGCGAGGTACGCGTGGTGGTCGCGGCTGATGACCTGCGTCGACAGCGGGTCGTGCACCAGGCCCAGATGCTTGCAGACGTACTCCTCCACGCGCGGGTCGATGGAGCTGTACGTTCCCACCGCGCCGGAGATGGCGCCAAACGACACGTTCTTGCGGGCGTCCCTCAGCCTGTCAAGGTCGCGCTTGAGCTCCCACGCCCAGCTGCCAAACTTCATGCCAAACGTCATGGGCTCGGCGTGGATGCCGTGGGTGCGGCCAACGCAGAGCGTGTTCCTCTCCTCGAACGCGCGGCGGCGGCAGATCTCTCCCAGCTTGCGACAGTCATCTATCAGGATGTCCGTCGCCTCGCACAGCTGGTAGCACAGGGCGGTGTCACCCAGGTCAGAGCTGGTCATGCCGTAGTGCACCCAGCGGCTGGGCTTCGGCTCGCCCTCGGGCACGTCCGCGTCGATGTAGGAGCCCATGTTCGTCAGGAACGCGATCACGTCGTGGTTGGTCACGGCCTCGATCTCGTCCACCTCGGCCTTGTTGAACTTCGCGTGGTCGCGAATCCACTTGGCCTCCTCCTTGGTGATGCCGCTCTCGCCCAGCTCCGCGTGGGCCTCGCAGGCCAGGACCTCGATCTCCTGCCAGACCTCGTACTTGTGCTCGAGCTCGAAGATGTTTCCCATCTCGGGACGAGTGTAGCGATCAATCATGCGGCTTCCCTCCGTATGGCAACAGGTTGGTTACGCTCCTACACGCAAGATTCTACCGCGCAAAAAAGAGCCTGGGCCGGCTGTAGCCCAAGCTCAGAAGACCGTCATGCAAGAAACGTGCGAGTTTACCCATGCGAGAAGAGCTACATGCCCTCCACCATGGCCTCGTCGGACTGAAGACGCGCCTTGGCCTCGCCCAGCTGCACGCGGACGGCGTCGTGGCCGGTGCCGCCGTAGGTGTTGCGCGCGCGGGCGATGCCCGCGGGGTCCAGGTCCGCCACGACGTCCTTCTCAAACAGGTCGCTCGCCGCCTGGAACTCCTCCAGCGTCAGGTCCTCCAGGCCCTTGCCGTGCTTCTCGCAGTACAGCACCAGCTCGCCCACCACCTCGTGGGCGCGGCGGAACGGCATACCCTTCTTCGCAAGGTAGTCGGCCACGTCCGTCGCGGCCGTAAATCCCGCCTTCGCCTCCTCCAGCATCCTGTCCGCATGCACGGTCCAGGTGTCGATCATGCCCTCCATGCAGGTCATACAGTCGCGCAGGGTCTTCGCCGAGTCGATGGCGCCCTGCTTGCACTCCTGCAGGTCCTTGTTGTACGCAAGCGGCAGCCCCTTCATCGTCACCAGGAGCGCCACCAGGTTGCCAACCACGCGCCCGGACTTGCCGCGCGTGAGCTCGGCAAAGTCGGGGTTCTTCTTCTGCGGCATGATGGAGGACCCCGTGGAGTACTCGTCGCTCAGCGTGACGAACCCAAACTCCGTGGTAGACCATGTGATGATCTCCTCGCACAGGCGCGAGAGGTGCATCATGCTCACGCTGCAGGCAAACAGCAGGTCAAGCAGGTAGTCGCGATCAGATACCGCATCCATCGAGTTTGGGATGGGGTGGTCGAAGCCCAAAAGCTCCGTGGTATAGAAGCGGTCCAGCGGGTACGTCGTGCCCGCGAGCGCGGCCGAGCCCAACGGGTTCGCGTCGGCGTCCTCAAAGGCCGACGCAACCCTCTTCAGGTCACGCGAGAACATCCAGAAGTACGCCAGAAGATGATGCGAGAAGAGCACGGGCTGGGCATGCTGCATGTGCGTATAGCCCGGCATCACCACGTCGAAGTTCTTCTCGGCCGCCGAAAGCAGGGTCTTCCTCAGCTTGCAGTTCTCTTTCGCGAGCTCGCGCAGCATGTCCTTTGCCAGGAGCCTGATGTCCGTCGCCACCTGGTCGTTGCGGGAACGCCCGGTGTGCAGGCGCGCTCCGGGCGCGCCGATGTCGCGAATGAGCGCGCCCTCCACGGCCATGTGGATGTCCTCGTCGTTCACGTCCCACGCAAACGTGCCGGCGTCGATCTGGCCCTTTATCCTCAGCAGGCCGGCCTCGATCTTCTCTGCGTCCTCCTGGGGGATGACGCCTTGGCGGGCAAGCATCCTTGCGTGCGCGATGGAGCCCGCGATGTCTTGCGCGTACATGCTCTTGTCGTCCTCGAGCGACGCGCCAAACTCCTGCGTGAACTCGCTCACTCCCTGCTCAAAGCGGCCTGACCAAAGTGCCATCCCTGTCCAATCTCTCGTTTTTCTGCCCTGGCGACCCTACGCCACGTGGACGTTCTCGCTCTGCTTCTGCAGCTCGTACTCCGCGGCGGGTCCCTGCGTCTTGGACCACGTGGTCGCGGCGAGCGTGTGCAGCTCGATGAAGCCCTTGGAGGCGCTGCGGTCAAAGGTGTCACCCTCACCATACGTCGCCAGGCTGTAGTCGTACAGCGAGTACGCGCTCTTGCGGCCGGTCACAGTCATGCTGCCCTTGTAGAACTTAGCCTTGACCTGGCCGGTCACGAACTTCTGGGTGTCCGCGCAGAACGCGTCCAGGGCCTGCTTGAGCTGGGAGTACCAAAGCCCGTTGTAGACGGTGGTCGCCCACTGCTGGTCGATCATGTGCTTGTACTGCAGGGTCGCGCCGTCCAAGCACATGGTCTCGAGCGCCTTGTGCATGTTGATGATCGCAAGGGAGCCGGGGCACTCGTACACCTCGTGGCTCTTGATGCCCACGACGCGGTCCTCGATCATGTCCAGGCGGCCGTAGCCGTGCTTGCCCGCGATCTTGTTCATGCTGATGATCAGGCTCAGCAGGTCCATCTTCTTGCCGTTGAGCGAGACCGGCTTGCCCTGCTCGAATCCAAGGACGACCTCCTCGGGCTCGTCCGGGGCGCTCATCGGGTCGGCGGTCAGCGTGTAGATGTCCGCCGGAGCCTCCTTCCACGGGTCCTCAAGGGCGCCGCACTCGATCGCGCGGCCCCACAGGTTCTCGTCCAGGGAGTACGGCTTCGCCGCGGTGGTGGGAACGGGCACGCCGTGCTGCTTCGCCCACTCCATCTCGTCCTCGCGGGTGTGAAGGTCCCACTCGCGCACGGGCGCCAGGATCTTCAGCTCGGGGTCGAGCGCGTGGATGCTGGACTCGAAGCGCACCTGGTCGTTGCCCTTGCCGGTGCAGCCGTGACAGATGTAGGACGCGCCGGTCTCGTGCGCGATGTCCACCAGGTGCTTCACGATCAGGGGACGAGACAGGGCGGATAGCAGCGGATACGTGTCCTCGTACATGCCGTTTGCGGCGATGGCCTTCGTCAGGAAGTCCTCGGCGTACTCCGAGCGCATGTCAAGCGCCTTGGAGTACACGGCGCCCATGCCCAGGGCCTTCTTCTCGATCCAGGTGAGGTCCTGCGCGTCCTGGCCAACGTTGCCGCAAATCGCGACGACGTCGAGGTTCTTCTCGAGCTGCAGCCACTTCACCATGACGGAGGTATCCAGACCACCCGAATACGCCAGGACGACCTTTTCCTTGTTCTTCTCTGCTGCCATCTTAAACACCCCTGCTTCCTATGTGCGATTGTCCGTGTGATGTGCCAAATTTTCGATAGCTATGACCACGGGGCCATGCCCCGGTTGTTTGCACCGTTGCGTAGGTACAAAAAAGGCGCCCGGCTCTGCCAGGCGTCTACACTGTCCAGTTTTAGGCTTGTTGAACTATGCCTCGAGGACCGAAGTGAGCGCGCGCTGGCGTCGCAGCGTGGAACGTCGATCCTGGCGTCGGAGGGAGTTGATCATGTTGAGCGTGAATGCCATATAAAACCCCTCCTTCATGCGTTGTGCTGCATCCATTGCAGCGCTTCCTGCGTTGGTGAAAGACTTTAGCGGCAAAATCGGGCCACACAACCCAGAATCTTGGTTCGAGACACGTTCGTAACAATGTCAACACAACTCCATAACGATTGTCACGCACGTGGCCACGGTGCAAGATACGTGCAAAAACGTGCCCGCGGCACCGCCAATGACCCCTGTGGGCGCCCGATGCCGCACCTCACAAGCTGTCATGACATCGCTATTCAAACCATTGCATCAAGAAGTTCACGCCATGACGCCGTAGAGAAACAGGGGCCCGCCTAGGCGAGAAGTGCCTGATAGGCGGCTGTAAGGCCGCTGCCGTATGCTAGGCACAAAAAGAGCCCCACACCGCGTTTTCGCAGGTGCGGGGCTTGTTTTTAGTGGTGGGTCGTGTGGGTCTCGAACCCACGACCTTGGGATTAAAAGTCCCCTGCTCTACCAACTGAGCTAACGACCCTCATGTGTGCGTACGGAAAATGATATCACGTCGGGCAGCTATTCGCTCTCCCAGGCCCACGCGCCGTTGCGAAACACGGGGACCTCCTCGCCGGACGCCTTCACGCCCGTGACGTTGAGGTCATCGGAGCCAATCATGAAGTCCACGTGCGTGGCGGACTGGTTCACGCCGCTCGCGAGCAGGGCGTCCTTGTCCATGTCCAGGCCGCCCTCCAGGCACTCCGGGAAGCCCGTTCCCAGCGCAAGGTGACAGCTGGCGTTCTCGTCGTACAGGGTGTCAAAAAACAGCAGGCCGGACTGCCTTATCGGCGTGCGCTTCGATATGAGCGCGCACTCGCCAAGGTACGCGGCGTTCTCGTCGGTCTCTATAATGTGGCGCAGCACTTCTCGCCCGCGCGCGGCGTCGTACTCCACGACCCTGCCGCCCTCGAACCTCAGCCAGAAGTCGTCCACGATCTGCCCGGCGTGCACCAGGGGCATCGCGGAGTACACGATGCCGTCCACGCGCGTGCGTGCCGGCGTGGTGAAAACCTCCTCCGTCGGGATGTTCGGGAAGAACACGGTGCCGTCCACGGTGCGGCCGGCGCCACCCTCCCAGATGCCTTTCGCGTTCAGGCCAACCGTGAGGTCGGTGCCGTTCTTCGAGGTGTAGTGCAGACGATCGAAGGCCATGTCGTTCAGGAAACCCTTGTTCTTCTCGAACGCGGCGTTGTGGGTCTCCCAGTCAAGCTGCGGGTCAAGGCCGTCGGCGCGCGCGACCTTCAGGATCGCAAGCCACAGGCGATAGACCGCCTCGTAGGGGGCGCAGTCGGGAAAGACCTTCCGCGCCCAGGCCTCCACGGGCGCGCCGGCGATGCACCAGACGTTCTTGCCAAAGTCCATACCGTTTCTGAACGAGAGGCACTCCGTGTTGCGCGCGTGCGCCGCCGCGGCGGGCTTCGCGGGGTCGATGCCGTCCAGCGCGGATGGGTCGCTGCCCTCTATGAACAGGAAGCACGCGCCCGCCTCGGCAAGCGAGTTCAGCTGCTCCACCTTCCACGTGGGCGTGTGGCGAAAGTGCTCCAGCGGCACGTTCTCATACTCCAGCCGCGCCATCGCGTCATCGCCCCAGATCACGGTCACGTGACCGGCGCCCTCGCGATAGGCCAGGCGCACCACGCGCCTGGCAAAGTCAGCGCACTCCACGGGGGCCTGGACCACGACCTCCTGTCCTTCTCGCACGCAAAGGCCCTTGCGCACAAGCAGCTCCGCGTACTTGTCAATCTGGCCGCTCAGGCCCTCTATGGCCAGCGTGCACTCCTCGCGGGTCATTCCCTTGCTCACGTTCGCACCTCTTCTCTTGTGGCTTTGCGGCGTCAACGGAAGACGCCCGTAAGGTCCCGGCCAGCCGGCCGCCGGACCACAAACAAATACGGGCCCCGAAGGGCCCGTCTGACATCCATGGAGCGGGCAACGGGATTCGAACCCGCGGATGATGGCTTGGGAAGCCATTGCCTTACCACTTGGCGATGCCCGCGTCTGTTTGAGCATTCTAACACAGCTTGCCCAACGCGGGGAGTGCGGGCACAATTCCTTCCGCACAAGCCGCAAAGCAACGCGCATGGCCGCGGGCGAGAAGGACATGGGGCCAAGACTAGCAGGCATCTCCTTACCATGTACGCAATTCCAGCCCGTCGCGGTACCCCTGACCTGCAAGAAGGTAACTGCAAGACGCGTGCGAGCCATCTGCAGGCGCCGTTTGCTACGCTTTCCGTCCACGAAGGCCCTCATAGGAAGGTGAACCACATGGTCGCACGCGCACCGCGTCAGAACACCGAGGTCACAAAGGCCGAGGAGCCAACACGTCATGGTCCGGCCAACAGGCCGGGCCGCTGTCAGCTTCGCGGCGGGGACCCCATAAGGGGCGGCGTCCCGCTTGCCGCCGGGCATGCCGGACTCTTGGGAGGTGATCGTCGCACGCTGTAGAAGAGCCGCCACATCACAACAAAAAGGAGGTCCGCCAATGTAGGAATGTCGTTGCGCGTCTAATAAAAAACCGCGGGGACGTACCCGCGGCATCATAAACATGGTGGAGACGATGGGGATCGAACCCACGACCTCAGGCTTGCAAAGCCCGCGCTCTCCCAGCTGAGCTACGTCCCCGATAATAATCGCCCCAGCGGCGACTCGGCTAGCGCTGGGGCGATTATTCTCAAGAAAAAGTGGTGGGCCCGACAAGGTTCGAACTTGTGACCTCCCGGTTATCAGCCGGACGCTCTGACCAACTGAGCTACGGGCCCAACGCGAGAAGTAATATTACTCAGCATCGGTACCTAGGTCAACCGCAATCCCAAATTTCTTTCCCTTCTCTTTTCCTCCACATTTCGTTCGTTCTGTCCGGAAGCGCGGCCGCGCGACGGAGCAATGCAACGCGGCAGTGTATATCTGGTGTTTGCCAAATAGTGCTTGCGCCCCTTCCTATTGCGGGTAAGATATCCACGCTAAAGAGAGGTGGATTCACTTGGTAAGAATGGACATCCAGACAGTGGTGGTCGGCGGAGGTCCCGTCGCGTCCCTCATCGTCCTCAGGACCAGGAAGCCCAACGCGGACGGTAGCTTCACGCAGCTACCCATCCGCATCGGTGCGGTCGAGGCAACCGCGATCTCCATGGGGGTCGATGGCGCGCACGGCAGCCGCCCCATGACGCACGATCTTTTGGCGTCGACCATCAAGGCGCTGGGCGCACAGGTCTCTCACGTCGTCATTTCCGACGTCGAGGGAACCACGTTCTTTGCCCAGGTGGAGCTCCGGACCGATTCTGGCCGCATCGTTCAGGTGGACGCGCGCCCGTCGGATGCCATCGCCCTTGCGGTCCGCGTCGACGCGCCGCTGTTTGCGGAGGAGTCCGTGCTCGAGGCCGCGACCCTGCCCGATTTCGCGTCGGTCGAGAAGGACGAGGAGAAGCAGGAGCTCGAGAAGTTCCATGCCTTCGTCGAGGGCCTCTCCCCAGACGATTTCAACGCCACCCACTAGCTCCGGCCTCGTACCTGCCCCCGGCGCACCAGGGCGTCGCAGGGGCTTCAACACACACATGCCTGCCGTTATGGCAAACGCCCGGGCGAGAAGATCAGCTCTTCTCGCCCGGGCGCCTTTCTAGCGTCAGCCTTTCCCAGGGGTCGCGGGCCCGCTACTCGTCGTCCTCGATGAGCGTGTCGTCCAGCTCCTCCTCGCCGCCGATGTCGACGGGATCCTCGTCGTCGGCCTCCTTGGCCCCGGCGGCCGCAAGGTCAAGCGATCCCTGCATCGGGTTCGCCTTCGCGGCCTTCTTCTTGTGCGCAACCATCCTGGCGACGGCGCTGATCTTGTCGCTCTCGCCCAGGTTCATGATCTTCACGCCCTGCGTCGCGCGGCCGAGCCTCGATATGTCGCTCGACTTCACGCGGATCACGACGCCCTCCTCGGACACGATCATCAGCTCGTGCTGAGGCCCAACGACGCGGCACGCCACAAGGTTGCCCTTCTTCGCGGTCATCGCGATGGTGGCCACACCCTGGCCGCCGCGCTTGTGCTCGGGGTACTCGGACACGGGCGTGCGCTTGCCATAGCCGCGGTCCGTGATCACCAGCAGGTCACCGTTGCCGTTCGTGATCTCCATGCCCAGCATCTTCGCGCCGTCCTTCAGCGTGATGCCGCGGACGCCGGAGGTGTCGCGACCGGTCGGGCGGATCTCGGCCTCGTCAAACAGGATGGCCTTGCCCAGGTCAGAGCACAGGATGACCTTCTCGCCGGACTTGACCCTCCTCACGTTGACAAGCTCGTCGCCCTTCTTAAGGTTGATCGCGATGATGCCGTCACGTCGGCTCTTGTCGTAGTCGCTCATCGCGGTCTTCTTGATCATGCCGTCGCGCGTGGCAAACAGCAGGTACTCGTCCGCGGGGAACTCCCTCGTGGTGATGACGGCCGTCGGGTGCTCGCCATCCTCAAGCGGCAGCACGTTCACGAGCGCGGAGCCCCTTGCGTGGCGGCTGCCCAGCGGCAGCTCGTGCACCTTCAGGCGGTACACCTTGCCCCTGTTCGTGAAGAACAGCACATAGTCGTGGGTGGACGCCACAAACAGGTCCTCGACGAAGTCGTTGTCCTTCAGCGAGAGGCCCTGGACGCCCTTGCCGCCACGCTTCTGGGAGCGGTACGTCGCCACAGGCAGGCGCTTGACGTAGCCGGCGTGCGTGAAGGTGACGACCATGTCCTCCTCGGCGATGAGGTCCTCGACGTCGAGGTCCACGGGCGCGTCAGATATCTGCGTGCGACGCTTGTCGCCAAACTTCTGGGCGATCTCCTGCATCTCGGTCTTGATGACCTCGAGGATCTTCCTCTGGTCCGCAAGGAGTCCCTCGTAGTACTCGATGGCCTTGCGCAGGCCGTCGAGCTCGTCCTGGATCTTGTCGCGCTCCAGGCCGGTCAGGCGGCGCAGGCGCATCTCGAGGATCGCCGTCGTCTGGATCTTGGTGAACCCAAACCTGTTGATGAGCCTCTCGGACGCCTCCGTGTCCGTGCGGCTGGAACGGATGATGGTGATGACCTCGTCGATGTGGTCGAGCGCAAGCAGCAGGCCCTCGAGGATGTGCGCGCGGGCGCGCGCCTTCGCAAGGTCGAACTTCGTGCGTCGGGTAACCACGTCGACCTGGTGGTCGATGTAGTACTGAAGCATCTCGCGCAGCGTGAGCGTCCTCGGCACGCCGTCGACCAGCGCAAGGTCGATGATGCCGAAGGAGCTCTGCAGCGCGGAGTACTTGTACAGGTTGTTCAGGACGACCTCGGGCACCGTGCCCTGCTTCAGCATGAGCACAAGGCGCAGACCCTTGCGGTTCGACTCGTCGCGCATGTCGGTGATGCCGTCGATGCGCTTCTCGTTTACCAGGGCCGCAATCTTCTCCTGCAGGGTGCCCTTGTTCACACCGTACGGGAACTCGGTGAACACCAGCTTGTTGCGGCCGCCCTTCGTGGACTCCACGTGCGCCTTCGCGCGGATGGTGATGATGCCACGACCGGTCTCGTACGCCTGCTTGATGCCCTCGGAGCCCATGATGAGGCCGCCGGTCGGGAAGTCAGGTCCCGGCATGACGGTCATGAGCTCGTCCACCGTCGCGTCCGGGTTGTCGATCAGCATGCAGACGGCGTTGATCGCCTCGCGCAGGTTGTGCGGCGGAATGTTCGTCGCCATGCCGACTGCGATGCCCTGCGAGCCGTTGACCAGCAGGTTCGGGAAGCGCGCGGGCAGGACCACGGGCTCCTGCAGCGACTCGTCGTAGTTCGGCTGCCAGTCGACCGTGTCCTTGTTCAGGTCGCGCAGAAGCTCCATCGCCGGCCGGGCAAGGCGCGCCTCGGTGTAACGCATCGCCGCCGCGCCGTCGCCGTCGATGTTGCCAAAGTTGCCGTGGCCGTCCACCAGGGGCACGCGCATGCTGAACCACTGGGCCAGGCGGACCATGGCGTCGTACACGGCAGAGTCACCGTGCGGGTGGTACTTGCCGATGACTTCGCCAACGGTCCATGCCGACTTCTTGTGCGGCTTGTTCGGGAAGATGCCCGCCTCGTTCATGGCGTACAGGATGCGCCTGTGAACGGGCTTCAGGCCGTCGCGCACGTCCGGGAGCGCACGGGCCGTGATGACCGACATGGAGTACTCGATGAACGACTGCTCCATCTCGTGACCGAACTCGTGAAACTGCAGACGGCCGCCATGCACGTCCACGCCGTCGCCGGCGCCACGGTTGTCGTCGCCCATCTGGAGCTGCTCGTCTGCGTCGTCGTCCTCGGCGTCGTCCTCGTCGTCGGAGCCACCGTCGTCCATGCCGGCCTCGTCCTCCGCGTCCGGGTCGTACACCGGCGCGTCAGAGTCGTCCGACTCTGCCCTGTCCAGCAGGCGCTGCAGGTCCTCGGGCAGGGTGACGTCGTTGTCGCCGCCCTGTCCCAGGCCGTCGTTGCTGTTGCTGTTATCTGCCACTTATCGTGCCTTTCGTCTGTCGCTTGCCTGTCTGCGCCGCTACGCGTCCAGGAAGCGGGCGTCCTTCGCGTGCTTCTCGATGTAGTCCCTGCGGTACTCGACGGAGGTTCCCATCAGTCGCGACACCGCCTGCTCGGCGCGCGCGGCGTCCTCGATGCCAATCCTCTGCAGGATGCGCGTCTTCGGGTCCATCGTCGTGTCCGCCAGCTGCTGCGGGTCCATCTCTCCCAGGCCCTTGTAGCGCTGGACGGTGTACTTGCGCTGCTTGCCCTCCGCGTCGCGCGGCACGTACTGCTCGATCGCCTGGGCGAGAAGAGCCTCCTCCGCCGTCTTGCCGTCTGGGTACACGTAGTGGATCTTCTTGCCCACCTTCACGCCGAAGATCGGCGGGCAGGCGCTGTAGATGTAGCCTGCGTCGATCAGCGGACGCATGTACTTGTAGAAGAACGTCATCAGCAGGATGCGGATGTGCGCGCCGTCGACGTCTGCATCGGTCATGATGATGATCTTGTGGTAGCGGGCCTTGTTGATGTCGAAATCGCCCGCGTCCGTCGTGACGCCGGTACCGATTGCCGTGATGAGGCTCTGGATCGTGTCGGAGTTGAACGCCCTGTGGTCACCCACGCGCTCGACGTTCAGGATCTTGCCTCGAAGCGGGAGGATCGCCTGGATGTCTCGGCGGCGGCCGTCCTTCGCCGATCCGCCTGCCGAGTCACCCTCGACGATGAAGAGCTCGGTCATGGCCGCGTCGCGCACGGAGCAGTCCGCAAGCTTGCCGGGAAGCGACGCGGACTCGAGGATGCTCTTTCGCCGCGTTGCCTGGCGCGCCTTCTGGGCCGCAAGGCGTCCCTTTGCGGCGCTCGATGCCTTCTTGAAGATCTCCTTCGCCTGCTTGGGGTGCTCCTCCAGGTAGTCCGCAAGGCCGCGAGAAACGATCTTGTTCGTGAGCGTCCTCATGTACGAGCTGCCCAGCTTCGCCTTCGTCTGTCCCTCGAACTGCGGGTCGGGAAGCTTAACGGATATGACGGCCGTCAGGCCCTCGCGGATGTCGTCACCGGTGAGGTTCGCCTCCTTCTCCTTCAGCAGCTTGTGGCTGCGGGCATAGTCGTTCACCGTCTTCGTGAGGGCCGTCCTGAAGCCCTCCAGGTGCATGCCGCCCTCCTCGGTGTAGATGTCGTTCGCGAACGACATCACGTGCTCCGAGTAGCCGGTGTTCCACTGCATGGAGACCTCGACCTCGCCCTTCTTGGCGAGCGGGGTGTCCTCGTCCGTCTTGCCCTCGATGTAGATGGGCTTCGACAGGCCGGGAAGCACGGTCTTCTCGTACGTCTTCTTCTCGGGGCTCCAGCCGTTCAGGAACTTGACGAAGTCGTTGATGCCGCCGGCATAGCAGAACTCCTCCACGCGCGGAACAAGCTCGCGCTCGTCGGTCAGCACGATCTTCAGGTTCTTGTTCAGGAACGCCGTCTCCTGTAGGTGGTTCTTCAGGGTGTCGAAGTTGTAGACGGTGGTCTCGAAGATCTTCTCGTCGGGCCAGAAGGTGATGGTCGTGCCCGTCGTCTTGGACTTGCCGATCTCCTTCATCTTCTCGATGGTCTTGCCGCGCGAGAATTGCATCTCATAGATCTTGCCATCGCGCTTTACCTGCGCAATCAGCTTCTTCGAGAGCGCGTTCACAACGGAAACGCCGACGCCGTGCAGGCCGCCGGACACCTTGTATGCGTTGTTGTCGAACTTTCCGCCGGCGTGCAGGATGGTGAGCACGACCTCGAGGGTCGGCTTCTTCTCGGTGGGATGCATGTCGACGGGGATGCCGCGGCCGTTGTCCACGACGGTGATGGAGTTGTCCGGATGGACCGTGACAAGAATCTTGTTGCAGTACCCGGCCATGGCCTCGTCCACGGAGTTGTCAACGATCTCCCACACCAGGTGGTGAAGACCGGTCTCGCTCGTGGTGCCAATGTACATGCCGGGACGCATGCGGACGGCTTCGAGACCCTTGAGGACCTTAATCTCGCTTCCGCCGTAGTTGCTTTCTTCTGTCGCCACTCAGTTTCCCCTCTATATTGAAATAAAAAGAGACTCCTAGATTTTAGTCCAAGGGGTCTCTTTTGGTTCGAGCCAAACATAAAATGGAATGCCGCGCCATCTTAAAATCACGTCAGCGGGCTTGTAAGCCTATTTCTGATGATTTGTCCGATTCTTCGTGTTCTCTAGCAGTTCTCTTCTGAACGAGAGCTCAATGGCTCTCTCCGCCTTCGCACGAATCCCGTCGGGAAGGTCGCGCGTCATGTCCTCGATGCGGCCGCGCTCCTCCTGCGAAAGGCCGGGCAGCGCCACCGAGGCATGCTTCTTCCCGATGCCCTCGTACTTCTCACCCGTGGCCTTGCGCATGTGCCGTGCGTCGGAAAGCCTGAACTTGACGCCAGACACCTGCAAGCCAACGCCGTGGAGCCGCGCAAGGTAGATCTCCTTGTTCGCGTTGAAGTCCGACATCCTCACGTGCGAGTCCACGTACACGCACAGGACGGGGTCCCTCCCCTTCTTCGTGGGTGTCTTGTCGAGAAAAACGCCCGTCGTGTGCCTTCGCTCTATGTCTCCGTTCGCGCCGTACCAGGCCGCACGGGCGCGCTGGTTCTCGGTCATGTGCGCGCGCATGTCCGTGCTCACCGTACCGCTCAGTATGGACGAGAGGGGCGTGTCGTTCCTGAAGCGCTCCTCGTCGAAGACGTAGCCCCTCCCGTAGTTCTTGGACGTGCCTTTTTCCCTGGGGTTACCCATCTATCCTCACGACTCTCGCGTCCAACAGAAGCTCTTCCGGGAAGTATCCAAGGTTTGTCGTCGTCACGACCGTCTGTATGCCGGACTGCACGAACCTCGTCATCGCGTCGCGACGGCCTTCGTCCAGCTCGCTCATGACGTCGTCCAGAAGCAGCAGCGGCTGCTCGCCCACAACCTCCTGCGACAGCCTCACTTCGGCCATCTTCCACGCCAGCACGATCGAGCGCTGCTGCCCCTGCGAGCCATACGCGCGGGCGTCACGGCCGTCGATGGCGAAGGCGATGTCGTCGCGCTGGGGCCCCACGAGCGTCTGCTGGCGCCTGAGGTCGTCCTGCCTGCCCTCCTCCAGCTTCCTCGCAAAGAGGTCGCAGAGCTCGTCGCGGGTGCGCCCGCTCAGGTCCTCGCCAAGAGACGAGACGTACTGGCAGTCCAGCTCCTCGCCGGAGGCGATCTCGCTATAGATGTCGCGAAGATAGTGCCCGAGCCTCTCGAAGAGCCTCAGCCGCGCGGCGAGCAGCGTCGCCCCGCCAAGGGATACCGACGCGTCCCATGCGTCCAGGAGCGCGAGGTCGGGGTAGTCCTCCTTCAGGAGCCGGTTCCTCTGCTCCACGGAGCGCAGGTAGGCGGAGAGCACCTTCGCATAGCCGCGATTCGCCTGCCGGCCAAAGCCGTCGAGCTCGTCGCGGCGGTACGAGGCGCCCCGCTTCACAAACGAAAGGTCGTCGGGGTTGAAGAGAACCGACATGAGCGTTTCGGGAAGGTCCTGAGAAGAGCACTTCTTGCCATTCCTGAAGAATCGGCGGCGCCTGTCCTCCACCTCGCACGATACGTCTATCACGCGTCCGTCGCCCTCGAGTCTTGCGGATATCTTCGCGGCGGCGCAGTCCTCGCGAACCTGCTGAGACGGCTTCGCCTTCCTGAACGAGGTTCCGGCGGTAAGCATCTGCAAGGCCTCGACGGTATTCGTCTTGCCGACGGCGTTCCTTCCCGCAAGGATGGTCATGCCGTCGGCAAAGTCGATGCTCTTCTCGCCAAAGTTGCGCCAGTCGCGCATGCCAAGGGTCTTGACGCGCAGTCCCACGGCTACATCCTGACGGGCATCAGCAGATAGAGGTAGTTGATCTTGGAGTATGACTTGAAGATGCCCGGCTGCATGGTGCTCTGGAGCTCGAGCGTGATCTCCTTCTGGTCGTTCGCGGCGTTCACGCAATCGAACACGTAGTGGTAGTTCAGCGCGATGGACATGGCGTTGCCCTCGACTTCCACCGGCAGCAGCTCCGTGGACTCACCCTGGTCGGGCGAGCTTGCAGAAAGCTTCATGACCTTGCCGTCCGGGTCGATGTCAAAGCGTACGGAGGGGTTCGTCAGCGCGATGACCGAGACGCGCTTGAGCGCAGCGGAGAACTGCGCCACGTCGATCCTGACAGACGTGTTGCAGCTGGGCGGCAAAAGCTGCTTGTAGTTGGGGAAGGTTCCGTCGATCTTGCGCGACACGTAGGTCGTGTCGCCAAACGCAAACACGACCTGGCTGTTCGTCGTGCCGATCGTGATCCTCTCCGTCATGGACGGGAGCGACAGGACGTCGTGGAAGGTGTTGCCCGGGACGATGGTCTCGAACGCCTCCTGTATGGAGCTCGTCTCCACGTTCGAGTCGCACACGGCCAGGCGGTACGAGTCGGTCGCCACGAGCCTGATCGTGTTGTCCTCGACGGTCAGGAGCACGCCGGAAAGGATGGGGCGCGACGTGTCCTTCGAGGTCACCTTGTAGACCTTCCCCACCATCTCGGAAAGAAGGTCGCTCGGCAGCTCGACGGTGCGGTCGAGGTCATACTCCGGGAACTCGGGGAAGTCGGCGGGGTCGAGGGTGTTCAGACGGAACGACGACTTGTCGCACTGGATCGTCAGGACCCTCTCGCCGTCCTCGAACATCACGGCCGCGTCGGGAAGCGTCTTCACGATGCTCGTCAGGATCTTGCCGGACGCCACCGTCGCACCCGGCTCCTCGACGTCGGCTGCGATCCTGTGCCTGATCGATATGTCCAGGTTCGTCGTCTGGAACTCGAGGACACCTTCCTCCGCCTTTATATATATGCCTGAGAGCACGGGGAGGGTTGAATTCGAAGCCATTCCCTTTGCTACCACAGAGAGGGCTTGCATGAGTGCAGACTGGCTTACTGTGAATTTCATTCGGTACCCTCCATTGTTATTGGTACTTATATATAGAAAAGAAGTAGTGGTAATAATAAGGCTTGTAGAAAAGTTGAAAAGTCAGAATCTCCGCAGGTAAATGGAATGTAAGCGCGACTCGGGCTACTTCATTTCTCCTTACGTCAGTTAACACTCACAATATGTCGAAAACCTCCGTCTACAACGATGCCGCACTTTTCGACTCTTCTCTACAGGATTTCTTCCAGCTTTTCGAACCCTATCTGTTGTCGGTTATCCCGTCTTGCAGAGTCTGGATCCTATCTTGGAAGATCCTGTCCTCCTTGCGGGTCTTGTCGACCCAGTAGATGCTGTGCTTGACGGTCGCGTGGCTCCGTCCGCCAAACTTCTTTCCTATGTCTGCCAACGTGTTGTCGGTAAGCTCCCTCGTGAGCCAGACTGCCACGTGCCTTGGCTCCATCAGTTCCTTGTTGCGCTTCGAGCCCACCAGGTCCATATGCGAGACGTCGTAGTAGGTCTCGACCGCCTTCTGTATCTGCTCGACCGTGATGGTCTTCTGACCAGTCGGCCACTTGGCGTTCGCAATCTTTATGATGTCTTCCCGGTCCAGTCGCTCGCCCAGCTTTTCCTTGCGCGACGCGGTTATCAGGCAGGTGTGCACGAATCCCTCGATGATGCGGATGTTCGTGCCCGATTTCTCGGCCATGAGCTTCCGGTCCGTCTCGGATATCGTTCCCGTCATGCCGGGGATGTGTTCCCTCACGGCGTCCTGCTTCATGGTGTCGTAAAAGCTGTTGATGAGCTTCAGCTTCAGCTCGTAGTCTGGTACCTGTATGCTCACGGTCACGCCAGAGTCCATGCGACTGGTCTCGCGCTCGTCAAACTTGCTGTCACCCATGCCAAGCTGCGAGGGGGATCGGTCGGCCGCAAGAACTATCTGCTTCCCGTGCGACATGAGCGTGTTGTACGTCTCGAAGAAGAAGCTGATCGTGCCCGCCGCACGCCGCATGTTCTGAATGTCGTCGATAATCAGCACGTCGACGTTCTGGTAGTTGCGAGACAGCGCCGCCTTTGCTGGGGTGTCGCCCACGTTCATCGCGTTCACGTAGTCGTCCACAAACTCCGTGCCCGTGCGGTACACGCACAGCCGCGACGGGTCGTTCTGTGCAATGTAGTTCTGGATCGCGCGCAGCAGGTGGGTCTTTCCCAGTCCGCTCTTCCCATATATAAACAGTGGGTTGTAGCTCTTGTTCCCGCCGTTCGCCACCTGCTTCGCCGCGTCGAACGCAAACTCGTTCTCCTCGCCGGACACAAAGCGGTCAAACGTGAGCTTCGAGTCGGACGGGTCGATGACCTCGTTCTGGAAGTCGCTCACCGGTCGCTCCGCGGCCTCCGGGCGAGAAGGGCCGCCCCCCGTCGCCGTCGGCACCGTCCTGGGCGCCACGCTCGCCGGTGCCGACGCAGGCTCCATCGCCGCGGCCGTCGTGTTGATGCGACCGACCTCCTCGCGCGACATCTCCGCGCCCGTCTGTACCGGGCGACGCACGGAGTCGTGCGTCAGCATGACCTCGAAGCCCACGGGCTGGAAGGCCGCCTGCTCCAGGCACTCCTCAATCATGGGCGTCTGCTGGGATATCTTGCGCTGCGCAAATCCCATGTTCGTGGACACTGTCAGCTTCTCGCCATCAAACGAGACCGCTTGGCAGCTCCTGAGCATGGCCAGCGTTGCGGGCGCGACGTTCCTTTCGGCAAGAAGCGTCAGTGCGTCTTCCCAGAGCGCTATCGCATCCGATTCCTGAGATGAAGTCATACCTACCATTTACCTCTGCAATGTTGAAAAGTGCACCCATTATATGATGAAAACCGTCCGAGCACACCCTCGGCGCCGGACGAGTACTTCTCGCCCGGAGTTTTTATTGCCGCATGTCGCCCGTGGCGACCGCGGCCACTCATCCCCGCTCCGCCAAGGCCGCGCAACGCCTTCCCGTCGTCGCACTGGGCTGGGGCTTTATGGCTGAGCTATTTGGCTGCGTTATTTCGATACGTTATTTGGCTGCGCTATATCTGCTGTGCGTACGTTCTGCCAAGGTCGGTCAGGGCATACTTCTGGGCACCCTTGTTCTTCCTGATGAAGCCCGCCTTCTCAAGCTTCTGCAGCTCGCGCGTCCACGTGGGCTGCGAGCTGCCAAACGCGCGCGTCAGCTCCGTCGGGCCCACGGTCGGGTTCGCTTTGAGGTACGAAAGCACGCTCACGTCCCTTTCGCTTAGCGAGAAGGGCGCAGGCTGCGGAGCCGGCATGGGCTGTTGGGGCTGCATGTATGGCTGGTATTGGCCCTGCTGCTGGTATGGCATGCCCTGCTGCATGGGCATCTGCTGGAACTGCGGCCACCCCGGCGCGAAGCCCCCCTGCGGATAGGCCGGCTGCCCATAGGGCATCGCCCCGTACTGCTGCATCCCGACGCCCTGTGGCATCTGCGGCATCGCCGCCGCGGCCCCGGGCATGGCCGCCGGCATCCCGCCGCCCGCCGGGCCCTGCATGCCCGTGGGGCTCTGGCCCTGCATGCCGCCCATGGCAAAGCCCTGGGCGTCCATGGGCTGGTCCGTCATCTGCTCGTCGTCCTGAACCACATTGGATATCGTGACTATGGTTCCGCCGGAAATGTTGTCCTCGATGGTGAGCGACCCGCCGCGGTCCGTCATGTACTGCTGCACGTACGGCAGACCGCTCCCCACACCGCGGATGTACTGCTTCATGGGCTCCGTCGCGGACGTCGTCCCGTACTCGAGTGCGAGGTCCTTGGACTTGATCCCCGGCCCCTGGTCCGAGAACTTGATCGTCTCGCCGCCGTCCAGGATGCTGATGGTCGGCTCGAGGAAGTATGCGTGAATGAAGTTCTCGACAATCTCCCTGATCACCATAAAGGGAATGGTTCCGCCCTGCTCCTTGGAAAGCCTCGTCACCGTCGCGGTGATCTCCTCAAGATAGGAGCGCACGTCCTTCGGCTCCACAAGCACGACGCGCGGCGCCGCCGCCGCGTCGTCGTACACGGCGATGCGCGCGGGGTATTTCACCTTCAATTCATCGCCATCTGTGGAGGTTTTGGGGGTCCCCTGTGCCTCATTCTCGCCGTCTGCGTTCTCTACAAACGGGTAGAAGTCACGCGGCATGTTCGTCCCTTTCTCCTTAGTTTTAAACAATTCATCTACGCATGTTGAAAACTATTCAATCTGAATAACATCCGAATGAAAGATTTCAACACGGGATGAAACGTTGTTCAAAACTTGGGCGGATGTTGTTCGTATCGGGTGAAAAATCATAGCATCATTCATCAACAAAACCGCAGATGAGACTCAAGTATCGCCGAAATCATGCTCAATGAATTTCATTCAACATAGCCTGAATGACACGTGTGTGCCCACCTAGCGTCGCCTCAAGGGTCAAATTGTGGTCTCTAGCAGAGGGAAATTGACATTTCGCCTGACAGTTCACTACAATCTTGTAGCTTGACGCTATTGGTCCTATATGTTGATCCTCGGGAGGATTTAAAAATGAAGCGTACTTATCAGCCTAACAAGAGGAAGCGCGCAAAGACCCACGGCTTCCGCGCCCGCATGGCAACCAAGGGCGGCCGCGCCGTCCTCGCCCGCCGTCGCGCCAAGGGCCGCAAGAGGCTTACCGTCTAGGCACGCCATGGAGACCATCAAATCCAAGCGAGATTTTGAAGCGGTCTTTTCTGGCGGGAAGAGAGTCAGCCATAGACTCGTCCGAGCTACAGTTTTAAAGTGCGACGAAGGCGACTTGGGAAAGGTCGCCTTCGTCGCACCTAAGCGACTGGGCAACGCGGTCTATAGGAACAGGTGCAAGAGGGTGCTTCGAGAGGCCGCCCGCTCGTGTGGCTTTCCCGTCCAGGGCACAAGAATCATCCTGTTCGCAACGAAGGCAACGCACGAAAGCTCCCCGGACGAAGTGTCCGAGGCGCTGCGAAGCCTTCTCAAGCGTTGCGGCATCAACGGCTAAGAACGGCGCTGGGCGAGAAGGGCTTGCCATATGGTTAAGAGAGTTCTTCTCGTCTTGATAAGGGGTTACCAGAAGTACCTTTCCCCGCTGTTCCCGCCATCTTGCATCTACGAGCCGTCTTGCTCCCAATATGCCCTCGAGGCCATTGGCAAGTACGGCGCCCTGAGAGGTTCGTGGCTCGCCTTTAAAAGAATCCTGCGGTGCAACCCATTTCACAAAGGCGGCTATGACCCTGTCCCCTAGCTTTGATAACCGGAGGAATCCATGTGGGACTGGTTTATTGATTTCCTGATGCAGATACTGCAGTGGCTCGCCAACTTCAGCGGCGACTGGGGTATTGCCGTCATCATCCTCACCATCATCATCCGACTCCTGGTCATGCCGCTCATGACGAAGTCGACTGCCTCGAGCGCAAGAATGCAAGCGCTGCAGCCAAAGATGATGGAGATCCAGAACAAGTACGCGGACGATCCCGAGCGCCAGGCAGAGGAGCTTCGCAAGTTTACTGCAGAGAACAAGTTCAACCCCCTTGGGGGCTGCCTTCCCATCCTCCTGCAGATGCCCGTCTTCTTCGCGCTCTTCACCGTCGCCAAGCAGGTCCCCTCGTCCGCTCACTTCCTCAACATCATGCCGTCCCTTGGCATGTCTGCCGCGCAGGCAATGGATAAGGGCATAAGCGTCGCGGCGGTTTATATCGTCTTTGACGTGCTGTTTGGCATCCTCACCTTCATCCCTATGATCATGAATCTCCAGAACACCCCTGAGGAGCAGCGCCAGCAGACTCTCGTCATGGGTGTTGTCATGGCCGCGATGATGCTCTGGTTTGGCTGGACCGTCCCTGGTGCCGTCCTTCTCTATTACGATGCATCTGCCGTTTGGCAGGTCGCACAGCAGAAGATCGTCACCCAGAGGGTCATGGACAAGGTCAAGGCCGAGACCGAAGCCAAGCTTGCGAACCAGGGTGTACAGGTCGACGTCGTGCGCAAGGAGCGCAAGCCGCGCCCGCACAAGAAGAACTAGAATTAGTGGATTCAGCTGCGCGGCCCCTTAGGATGGGTCGCGCTATCGTTTGTGGAGGTAACACGTGGAGGACGTTCAGAGTGCCTCTTCTGAAGAGAGCGAGCAGATGCAGGCTCCTGTGATTGAAGATGAGTTCTCGAGCATTCGCGAACACTTCGAGAGCGACGTCGACCTCACCGATGAGGAAGTCGACAAGATCGCTGACGTCGCCGTGACGTACATCAGAGAGCTGCTTGGCTTCTTCGGCGAGGAGCACATCTCTATTGACGAGTATGACGGCGACGACGGCGAGCTCATCCTAGACATCAGTGGCGGAGACCTCGCAGTTCTCATCGGTAGGCACGGCAAGACGTTGGATGCCCTCCAGATGGTCGTATCTTCCTACCTAAGCAACAGGCTTAAGTTCCACTATCCCATCGTTGTCGATATAGAGGGCTACAAGAGCCGCCGCCGCGAGAAGCTTGCAGAGCTGGCACGCTCAGCCGCGGCACGAGCGAAGAAGCAACATGGACGCGTTGCGATGGCCCCCATGAATGCCTATGACCGTCGAATAGTTCATCTTGCGCTCGTCGACGATGAAGAGGTAACCACCCATTCCGAGGGTAACGAACCTGAGCGAAGGGTAATTGTTACCTATGTGAAGGCATAATTCAGCCCATATTGTTGAAGTCAGCAGGGAGACTGCCTTTAAGGCAGCCTCCTTTTTTATTTGGCTAAGTTCGCTGCCGCGCAATGCGAAACAGGGGAAGATACCTGAGTCTAAAGACGTCTCTGATGATATGCGATGAAGTCGACTTCCTGGAGCTGTGATCGATTGTCCTGTCGGCCGAGAGAGCAATGAGAGCGTAATGACACAAGAGGGGTCTCGCATGCAAAGTGAAGGTGTGAGCGACATGTCGTAGGACTCCAAGCGAAAAGATGGGGTCTACATTGTCTTTACGGGACTATCGGAATGATGCACGCTAGTCGCCTATTTGGTGGATGCAAGACTTCCAAGTGGTAGGTAAAAAGATTACGTAGGCGTGTTGATGATCGACTGTCAATATGTGCTCTTATAGTTTTACGGACTGCTTGGGAGTTTAGGCTAATGGCCTAAAGTACGTTATGGTACACCCCTTTAGAACGAGTTTGGGACCAGTAGACGCTTCAAATGTAGGCCTATCAACGTCCATCACGGGAATGGTCGTGTCTGAGAGCAACGACTACAGAAGTACGACTATATGTATTTATCGATAGCGTGGGTACGAATGCGTATAGAAGTGTCTGGGATAACCTGGCGAAGACGTTCTGCCAAAAGTCATCCGAGAGGTTGCTGCTAGGCTACTCCTATTAGGTTTGATTTGTGGCCCGTAAAGAAAATAGAGGCTGAGCGTGACGCTGAAGGTGACCTGGCTGGAACAAACCACATGGAGAACCTAACAGTCTCAACAATTTGAAGTTAGTGAATACTGTTGCGCCCAGAATCTCGAATACTTCGATCGACTCAAATACAAGTGAGATGATCATGTCGAACTCTGTAGCACGTTGCTCATAAGACACGCACTTACTATTGAAGATTGCATCTAGCCACAAGCAGAATAGTTTGGTGGATGTGTTGTCACAAATGTTGATCAATGCCAGTTTGAGTTTGGGGATAGATTTGAACCTGTTTGATTGTGCCATTTAGAAGAATGCATAGCTTGCATCGATTCCCAATATGAATCCTCGGTTTATCCCGGGAGATCTTAGCTGGCTTTGGGATTTCAGAAGTCCGACGTAACGCATGCGGACACTCATAGGTCAACGCATGGGTCGAAATGAATCGCCTTAGCGTACTGATTTGATGACAGAGGAAGAAGTAAATCATTGCTGATTAGAGCAGCTTCGGTGCTTAAGGACTATGGAAGGCGCATCACTTTAAAGAACGTAGGTCGTCGTCTAACTGGACATCAATCTACACAGATAAGCCTTGTTGCCATTGACGATGTTCAAGGATACTTTTGCTCGTGAGCCACAGGTCGCATGTACACTCAAATGGCTGCTAAGTCATGAACTACAGTCTTTCGTCTAAAATCTTTGCCATGTTGAAGGATGCCTTACTAATAACACTAGGACGCTATGAGCTAGGCGTTAGAATCTATACTCTCGAACCCTGCGAACAAATTTTATGACAATAAATCCCGATACAAGAGATTCTGTCATGGTGAAGGAATTTCATTATGTTGGATAACGAAATAGAATACGAAAATGTACTTAAGCAAAGAGCACTGCAGTATGAAATAGCGATAAATGATGCTGAAGCCTGTAAACTATTGCAGCATCTAAAATTGGTGATTGAAGCTAATAAGTCAATCAACCTAACGAGAATTACTTCTATATGCGAAGGCATCAACCTTCATATACTTGATTCTCTACTCTATATCGCTGCTAATGAGAGTATCAGGGAGTCTAGTGGGAAATTGCTTGATATTGGTACCGGAGCAGGATTCCCTGGTATCCCAATAGATATATGTTCTCCAATGCATGTAACAATGATTGATTCTGTTGGTAAGAAAGTAAGGGTACTTCAAAGCTTTGTAGATGAACTCAAGCTTGGAAACAAGACCGAATGTATCCAAAGCAGAGCAGAAGAATTTGCAAATGATAGAAGTGAGTCATTTGAACTTGTGACTGCCAGAGCTGTTGCCAAGCTATCTACTCTTATAGAGTATGCAACCCCTTTTCTAAAATTAAATGGCAAGGCTGTATTCTCTAAAGGCAGACTCTCGTCTGATGAATTTGAACACGCGAAATTGACAGCTCAGATTTGCGGCATGAAACTTGTTTCACGTGAAACATTTGAGCTTCCTGATGAATCTGGCCATAGGGAACTTCTTACATATGTTCGTGAAAAAGATCCAAAGGTAAGACTCCCAAGGAGGAATGGATTAGCAAAGTCAGAACCTTTGTACATGAAGTTGAAGTAGTGTTTCACGTGAAACATTGTCGAGCACAGTGCATGAGACAGTTCCTTCAAACGATGCGTAGCTATGTTGGTGTGAACTAGATACAATGTTTCACGTGAAACAGATTTGTGGATGGAGGAGCCTTGGGATTTGAAGAAGTAAAGAGAGCATTTCCGGACAGAGATGTAAAAGTATTGGCGATTATCAACCAAAAAGGCGGTGTTGGAAAGTCAACGACTGCCGTAAATCTTTCTGCAGCACTCGGAGAAAACAAGAAGAAGTGTCTTGTTATAGATTTGGATCCTCAGGGAAACACGACAAGTGGCTATGGAATAGAAAAAGAAGAGCTCGAATACGATGTTTATGATGCACTGCTGCAGGACTATCCAATCGAGAAGCTGATTGAAGACACTGTAGAGCCAAATGTCTTCGTTATACCGGCAACAATACAGCTTGCTGGTGCAGAAATCGAATTGGTTTCTGCAATGGCTCGTGAGAGCATCTTGAAGAGCATACTTGATCCAGTCAAAAACAAGTTTGATTACGTGTTTATCGACTGCCCCCCATCCCTTGGATTGCTGACGATAAATGCACTTGTTGCTGCAGACTCACTCCTAATTCCGATTCAATGTGAGTTTTACGCGCTCGAGGGCGTGACCAAGCTGCTCGAATCAATGAAAATGGTTAAGGCTAGACTAAACCCAGACTTGGATGTGTTTGGTGTAGTTATGACCATGTATGATGCACGCACTACTTTGTCGAAACAGGTAGTCGAAGAAGTAACGAAATACTTTGGTAGGAAAGTCTTTAAGACAATAATTCCCAGGAATGTAAAACTCTCTGAGGCACCCTCGCATGGTCTTCCGATTACTATGTATGCACATGTAAGCAAGGGTTCTCTTGCATACATGAAGCTCGCAAAAGAGGTGACAAGGCGTGGCTAGAAAAGGCGGTCTTGGCAAGGGGTTAGAATCGTTGATGGGCAGCGCTGATGCAGAAATTAGTGCTATCTCTCCAGAAGCGAGCTTACCGATTTCAAAAATCAAGGTTAACAAGGACCAGCCCAGAAAAAAATTTGACAAAGAGGCTTTAGAGGAGCTGGCAGACTCTATCAAGCAAAATGGAGTGCTGCAACCTATACTTGTAAGAAAAGTTGGACAGAATTATGAAATCGTTGCCGGCGAAAGAAGATATCAGGCTGCGAAACTAGCAGGACTCAAAGAAATCCCTGTCAATATCAAAGATATCACAGACAAAGAAGTATTCAAGCTTGCTCTTATAGAGAATCTTCAGCGCTCAGACCTGAATCCTATAGAAGAGGCACAAGGATATAGGAAGCTACTTGAGCAAGATGGACTAACTCAAGAGCAACTCGGTCAGGCTTTGTCGAAATCAAGATCTGCGATTGCAAATACTTTAAGGCTGTTAGATTTGCCAGATGAAGTGCAGCAAATGATGCTCGAAGGTAAACTGACGGCTGGGCATGCAAGAGCAATTCTTGCGGTTGCTGGTGTTGAAGGCAAAATAAGGCTGGCAGAGAAAGTTGTTCAGGAGAACTTGACTGTCAGACAGACAGAAAATATGGCTCCATTGTTTTCTGACAAAGACACCCAAAAGACAACGACAACAAGAGAACCTACGCCAACTTCATATAAACGAGCTGCTAGGCAACTCAGAACGGTATTGAATACAAACGTTAAGGTCAAGAAGCTAAGAAATAGAAATAAGATTGAGATCGAATTCACCACTGAAGATGATCTTGCGAGAATCGTTGATATGTTGTCTTCAGTCCAAGAAGGTGAAGGTGACTAGTTGAGACGTTTGAATGCTATTCTCCTATCGACAGCAATAGTTGCAACCGGTGCATATATAGGTTGGCACGTGTTGCTAAATGATGATGCCCGCACATCTGTCGTAGAGACATTGAACCAACTTGTTCATGCGGCAAAGAATATGCGAGAGACGATAAATAGACAAAATGGCAATAGCCGTAGGACTGAAGATGTCTTCAAAGATGACGTGATAGAGCAGTGGGGTTCTATCGGATACTAAGTAAAAAAAGTGGGGGGTTGAAGCCAATAGGTTTCAACCCCCCACTTTTCTATCCTTCGGTCCCTATCGTCTTAAAGCACGCTCGACATTTTGCCTAAGCTGTCCACACGCAGCATCGATATCGGAACCCCTGGAGTTACGTATCGTTGCCTCAACGCCTACGCTTGCAAGACGTCTAACAAACTCCTGTGCGCGAGCCTCAGAAGTGGGCTGGAACTTCGATCCCCTTACATTGTTAAGCTGAATCAGGTTAACGTGGGCAAGGTTGCTGCGGCAAAAGTCGCATAGCGAAGCTAGCTCCTCCTCAGTGTCATTGATTCCCTTGATGAGGGCATATTCGTATGTCGGTCGTCTTCCCGTCTTATCTACATACTCTCCCATTACGTCGTAGAGATGAAGTAGAGAGTACTTCTTAACTCCCGGCATCAGCATGTCGCGAGTTCTCTGTACGGCAGAATGGAGCGAAACAGCCAGTGTAAACTGCTCGGGTTCGTTGGCGAACCTCTTGATCATGGGAATCACGCCACAGGTCGACACGGTTAGATGCCTTGCGCCTATCCCTGCGCCTTCAGGAGAATTGAGCTTGCGCAGCGCAGCAAGTACCGCATCGTAGTTCATGAAGGGCTCACCCTGGCCCATCATCACGACGCTGGTAACACGTGTATCAAAGTCATCTCGAACGTGCATAACCTGTTCGTAAATCTCGCCAGCGGTGAGGCTTCTCGTAAGACCGGCTGCTCCGGTAGCGCAGAAAGCGCAACCCATGGCGCAACCAGCTTGTGACGAGGCACATACGGCAAGCTTTCCACGACTGGGCATTCCAACACATTCGACCGATACACCATCATCGTAGCGAAGAAGATATTTCCTGCTTCCGTCCTGTGATACCTGCTTTACAACCTCTTCGACCCCACCCATGGAGCAGCGTTCGGAGAGCGCCGCGCGAAGGGATTTGGGCAGGTTTGTCATGTCGTCAAAGGATGATGCGTTCTTCTCCCAAACCCATTCCTCAACTTGCTTTGCACGGAACTTGGGCTGACCCATCTCCTCGAACAGGGCCAAGAGATCCTTGTGGGAAAGTGCGTGAATGTCTGGGCGGTTCGACGTCTTCGAACCTGGCTGTCTAGTGTTGTCATCTTGCATGATTTGGGACCTCGCCTGAGTCTGGTTGTACTTGTGGAGTATCCTCTTCTGAGTTATCTCGCCTATCGAGTTGATACTACCGCACGATGCGGCATGTTAAGGAGTCTAAGATGGAGAAGACCGACGTTACACAATATAAAGTTGCCGTTCTTGCAGGTGGCTGGTCTGACGAAAGGGAAATCTCCCTGCAGTCGGGAAAGGCTTGCGAGAAGGCGTTGCGCGACGCTGGTTTTGAGGACGTCGACTTTTTGGACGTGGCGGCCGACGACTTCGTGACGTCGCTCGCAAACGGCGGGTACGACGTGGCGTTTGTTGCCATGCACGGCCGTTACGGCGAGGATGGATGTATACAGGGTATGCTTGAGATTATGCATATTCCATATACGTTCTCTGGCGTACTTGCCTCGGCAACCGGAACCGAGAAGGAAGTTGCAAAATCTATATATCGCTCAGCGGGAATTCCAGTTCCCGAAGGTGTCGATGTCGCATGCGATGCAGAAATAGACGAGGCGGAGGCCGCCAAGATGGTAGAGCGTCTGGGCCTCCCCATCTTCGTGAAGCCCGCGGCAAACGGCTCCAGCTATGGTGTGACACGTGTGACCAGGGCGGACGAGATTGCGGTTGCCGTGAAGAAGGCCGGTGCCGAGGGAGACAGGGTGCTGGTGGAATCTTGTATCGAGGGCACGGAGATCTCCGTCCCGGTCATAGGCAACGAGGATGCTCGTGCACTTCCGATCATCGAGGTTGTGACTGGTGCGGACTTCTATGACAGCAAGGTGAAGTATGAGCCCTCCGCTCTTCACCATGTCATTCCGGCACGTTTGCCGGAGGGTCCCTACAAGAAGGCTCAGGAGCTTGCCGTCCGAGCCCACAAGGCGCTTGGATGCCTGGGCGCTTCCAGGAGCGACTTTATCGTCAAGGCCGACGGGACGCCGGTCATCCTCGAGACCAACACCATTCCCGGCATGACCGAGTCGAGCTTGCTTCCCGACTCCGCCAGGCATGACGGCATCGAGTTTCCCCAGCTATGCCGCATGTTCGTGGAGTTTGCCCTCCAGGCTCACGCGAAGGACAAGGAGTAGGTGTACTGAATGGCGAAGGCAGAAGCGACCAAGGCTCCCTCGACGACCGTAGAGTCACTCCTCATGCCAGGGACACCCTCCTCCGTCAGGGAAAGGTATCTGTCACTGGAGGAGCGTGCTCTCACGACAGACTTCGGCCCGCTCGAGGAGGACATCGTCGTTATTGACACCGAGACGACGGGGCTCTCGTTCAAGAACTGCGACCTCATAGAGATTGCCGCGGCGCGCCTGAGCGGACGGGAAGTCGTGGACCGCTTCCAGACCTTCGTGCACCCCCATGGTCCCATACCGAAGGAGATAGCTGCCCTTACGCACATATCTGACGTAGACGTAGCGGATGCCCCCTCTGCCGAGGATGCAGTCCGCTCCCTGTCCGAGTTCGTTGCCGGCTCGCCGGTCCTTGCGCACAACGCGACGTTCGACAGGACGTTTATCGAGGGTGTGCCGGGCGGCCGCGACGTGACGGACAATTGGATCGACACGCTGTCTCTTTCCAGGATCGCCCTGCCCCGCCTGCGGTCTCACAGGCTTTCGGACATGGCCCAGGCCTTCGGGTGCGACTCTGTCACGCACAGGGCGATGGCAGACGTTGACGCCCTCTGCGGCATGTGGCGCATTCTGCTGCTTGGCCTAAGCGATCTGCCGGTTGGCATGCTCGCCCTTCTCGCCCAGATGCACGAGGACGTCGAATGGTCGTTCAGGCCGATTATCAGGCACGTCATGCTCCAGAAGAACAACGTGGACGCTCCGTTCTCTTTGAAGGAGCTGCGCCACGGGCTTCTGGCGGAGGATTCCGTGGAGCCGCGCGGCGATGCGGCCGAGAAGAGCGGTCACCTCAGGGTGATGAGCCAGGACGAGGTGAGGTCTGCGTTTGGGCCGGACGGGGTGGTGCCGAGGCTGTACAAGCACTACGAGCCGCGTCCCGAGCAGGTAGAGATGGCCTTGCAGGTAAGGGACGCGCTCGCCACGTCGACGCACCGCGCCATCGAGGCTGGTACGGGCGTTGGCAAGTCCATGGCATACCTGCTCCCCGAGGTGGACTTTGCACGCCGAAACGGTGTGACCGTTGGCGTGGCCACAAAAAGCAACGCGCTTACCGACCAGCTTGTGACCCACGAGCTTCCCGCGCTTTCCGATGCGTTGGGAGGGGTCTCCTTCACGAGCCTCAAGGGCTATGACCACTACCCCTGCCTGCACAGGATGGACCAGGCGGTGCAAAACGCGCTGCCGGAGGAGCTTCTGGGGCAGTCTGGCAGGTCTCTTGCGGCCGTGGAGGAGGACGTCCTGACGGCGCTCGCGGTGACGTATGCGTTTAGCTGCCAATCCCCCGATGGTGATCTGGACGCCCTTGGCATCAGGTGGCGCTATGTCCCTCGGCCGCTTCTGACCACGACGCCCGCGGAGTGCCTGCGCGGAAAGTGCCCGTACTTCCCGAATGAGTGCCTGGTGCATGGGGCCCGCCGCCGCGCGGCGTCGAGCGACGTCGTCGTGACGAACCACTCGCTGCTGCTGCGCGACATCGACATGGACGGGAAGATACTGCCGCCCGTGAGGAACTGGGTGGTGGACGAGGCGCACGGCTTCGAGGCCGAGGCCCGTCGGCAGTGGGCCGTGGAGGTCTCGGGCGAGCGCGCCCGCACGGGGTTCGAGCTGCTTGGGGGCTCGAAGACGGGCGCGATCCACAACGTGATGACGAAGGCCACGGGGTTGGAGGGGTCTACGCTTCTTATAAGGCTCCTCACCAAATGTGCCGCATCAAGTGCGCGGGCGCAGGTTGCCATGTCGGACGCACTTGTTGCGCTCCACGACCTTGCGAAGGTGGCCGGCCCCGGCGGCGGGTACGACAGCCTCACGGTGTGGCTTGACGAAGAGGTGCGCGCCACGCCGGAGTGGGCGTCGCTTTCCGAGGCGGGACATGCCGCGGCTGACAAGCTCGAAGAGGCCGAGAAGGACGTGCGCTCCGCGGTTGAGGAGCTTGGCAAGGTGGCGCCCCAGCTTGGCGCCGACCTTAACGAGGCCGGTCGCTTCCTGGGCGATCTGAAGGACGGCCTTCGGCTGATAGTGGAGGGCACGGACGAGACGTACGTGTACTCCGCGCAGGTGGCGCGCCGCAAGAAGGACATGTCTTCCGAAAAGCTGCTGGCAGAGAAGCTCGACATTGGTGCCGACCTGGGCGAGCGCTGGCTGCCCGAGATGCAGAGCGTCGTGTTTACCTCTGCAACCATCGCGGTGGGCAAGAGCTTCGACCACTTTGACCATGCCGTCGGACTCGACAGGCTTGGCAAGGACATGCACAAGGACGTGCGACTGGATTCGAGCTTCGACTATGACTCGCACATGTCTGTGGTGGTTGCGAAGGACATGCCCCAGCCCAACGACCCGCGCTATCTGGACAGCCTGTGCGACCTACTGTTTGACGTGCACAGGTCCATGGAGGGGTCTGTGCTCACCCTGTTCACGAACAGGAGGGACATGGAGCTTGCCTACGGGGTGCTGAAGCCAAGGCTCGCCGGCGTTGGGCTTGAGGTTCTGTGCCAGGAAAGGGGCTCTTCTCCCCGACGCCTTCGCGAGAGCTTTCTGGCGGACAAGAGTCGCTCCCTGATGGCGCTCAAATCGTTCTGGGAGGGGTTTGACGCCTCTGGGGACACGCTGCGCTGCGTGGTGATTCCCAAGCTCCCGTTTGCCAGCCCGCGTGACCCGCTTGTGCGCGAGCGAGAGCGTCGCGAGGACCGCGCGTGGTGGAAGTACTCGCTGCCCGAGGCAGTCATCGAGGTGAAGCAGGCAGCTGGAAGACTGATACGCAGCGCTTCTGACAGCGGCGTTTTGGTGCTTGCGGACTCCAGGCTGGTCACGAAGCGTTACGGTCGGCAGTTTCTGACGTCCCTGCCCAAGACTTCCGGCACCATGCTGGAGTGCGAGAACGTGGGCAGATACATAGAGATGTGGCGAAAGTCGCACGAGTAGGCATGCTGCGGGTGTCTGCGCTGGGTGCGCGGGCGCCCGCAAGCTATGTGCAGACGTGTGCGGCAAGGGCGATGACCGGCGACCTTACGCCTGCAGCGCGGACCTTGCGTACTGGCGCACAAGCTTGCACATGTCTGCATCCTCGATAACGACGGAGTCGCCGCAGGCAGCGAGCCTTCGGGGAAGCCACGTGCCGCCAAAGTAGGGGCAGCTCACGAGCGTTGCGCCGGAAGCCAGCGGCGTAAAGCACGTCTGGTTCCACAGAAGCGCGTCCACAAGCGTCTGGTCGAGAAGAACGAAGCGAATCGTGCGCTGGGGCGCGCCGTCGGGCGCGACCTTCGGCACGTTGAAGTGGCCTTCTTCAACGGCGACGCCAGTCATGCGGTCTATCCTGAAGTTGCGCATGGAAGAGCGGGAGAGGTCGTAGCCCTCGAGGTACCACTGCCCGTTCCGGTGCGAGATGGCGCCGGGCTTCACAAGGCGGCTGCTGTGCTGTCCGGTGGTGGACGTGTACGCAAACGAGATGATGTTTCGGCTGGTTATGGCATCCGCACAGGTAGGAAGGGCCTTTGGACAGGAAGGTTCTTGCATGGCAGCCGCAAGGCCCGCGACGGCGGGTGCGTCACCGATCGCTGCGGACAGACTTTGCGAGAGCTTCTGGAAGAGAGGGTCCTGGGACTCTACTCCCGCAAGCAACAGGGCCGCAATCAGCGACACGGACTCTGTCAGCGTAAGGCGAATGGGCCTTCCGGCGGTGGTGCCGAACAGGAGGACCGCCTCGCTCATGTCGTCGTCCGTGGCGAGGGGAAGCCTGTTGAGGCTCTCCTCGTCCGAAGCGTCGATGAGCAGGCTGAGCAGGTGCTTTGCATGAGCGATGGTGCAACCCAGGCGCTGTGCCACCACGTTTGCGCTGATGGTGGCGCCCTCCGAGTCGAGCGAGCCGATGAGGGCGGAAAGCTGCCGAGCCTCGAGCACCCCTCCCTTGCGGCCGCGCCGTCGTGGGTGGGACTGACTCGCATGTGACTTTCCTGCCGCCAGCCAGGGGTCGAGGGCCCGTGGCTGGCAGTCGCTTGCCGCCAGCAGAATGCTGCGATATGCCTGCACCAGGGGCTCTGGCTCCACGGGCGCGACGGCGGCGTCAATGGACCAGGCGGTCGCGACCTGCGCGTTCGATACGGGCACGCCCTGCACGAGGCCATCTTCCATCGCGTAGCCCCGCGCGGCAAGCTCGCATACGCCCGGGGAACAAGGGTCGCCCGTGTGACCTGCCGCGCCAAGGGGCGAGAAGGACGCGCGCAGCGTGACCTCGCCCATCTGGAACGGAAGCCTGACGAAGTCGCCTATGCAGAAGTCTTGCGGCACCTCGTACGTTCGCGAGGCGATTGCCCTTACCTTGCGGAAGCGGTCGAGACGGAACGTCCGCGGGGATGAGGCTACGGCGCGGGAGTCCCTGTCATACTCGCACGCGACGAAGTACGTCTGCTCCCTGAAGCCGAAGGAGCCGTAAAGGGCAAGGCAGTAGTCCTTCTCGGCAGCGTCTTTTGGCTGGTAGCGCACGTCTATGGGGTGGCGTGCCTGCAGTGCGTCCAGAAGCTCGGCAAGGGTCGAGTCCCACGGTTTGCCGCCGGTGGCGTCGCGGCGCGTCACCACTGCGTTGTACCTGCGGTTTATCTTTGCGAGTGCGAGTGTGAGCTCGTCTCGGTAAGGAAACGCCGGGTCGTTTGCAAGCGGCATGCACGCAACGTCGATGAACGCGGCGTCCTGCCTCGTGAGCTCCTGCGGATGGGCAAACGTTGCCTGCGCGTCGATGGCCCACAGCGCCCCGCTGGCGTTGCGCCCGGACTCGACCACGGCTACGCCGCAGGTAGAAAGCATCTTTCTATCGCGCTGGAACTTCTTGAAGAACGCCTGCTCGTCGAGGTCCGGATAGTAGAGGGAGCGGATTGTGGCCGTTGGCATGGGCACTCTGCTGGCCGCGAGGCCGATCATGAGGGAAGAAAGCCGCAAGGCCTGGATGTCGTCGCTGTTGCGATCGTCAAACTCGTCTTCCGCGGTGTTCTTGCTTTGCCTTGCCATGCTCTCACTTTCCCTGGCAGATACCTGCGCCTGCTCACGCGCCTGGACCGTGTGCCTCCGGGCGACCTTTGGCCGCTTGATTACCCTCCAATATAGGGTAGGTTATGCGCGTTTGGGAAACGCGGGAAGAGAAGACGTATACTCAGACGATGGAGTACTAGCGGAAAATCGTTGCCTGGGGCAAAGGACAATAGCATGGCGACAACTCGCACCTATCTTGATTACCTAGACGAGAAGATCGACATCTCGCCCGCCAACAGCCAGGAGGAGCTTGACGCTGCCGAGCTGATGGGCTCCCTTATGGAGGAGCACGGCCTCGACGTGCAGATGCAAGAGTTTGATGCGCCGTCGCAGGGGAAGCTTGCGCACTACGTGCTTTATATAGTTATGTTTGTGGGTATGCTGCTGGCGGGTTTTTTGGGAACCATCGCCGGTGCGGTGGGCCTCATTCTTGTGGCGGCTTCCTTCGTGCTGCTTGCCATGGAGTTTGCCGGCCGTGACGTGCTGAGCAACATTGGCCCCAGGGGTCGCAGCCAGAACGTGATCGGCGTGCACCGTGCCACCGGCCCGCTTGTGATGAAGGGCAACCGCCCCATCGTGATTGTGGCTCACTACGACAGCCCGAACGAGGACCTGCTGAGCCGCCCCCAGATCGCAAGGTACCAGCCCATGTTGAAGCGCGCGACGTTCTACTGCGCGGTGGTCGTCCCGATCTGCGCGCTGGTACAGCTGATGGGCTTTCTTCCAGAAGGCTTTAGGCACATATTCTGGATCGTGGGCATTCTGGCGTCGCTTCCGCTGCTGGCGGTGGGAGTCTCTGCCATCTATCAGAAGTTTGCACCCTGCACGACGGGCGCGAACGACAACAAGGCCTCTCTTGCGGCAATGCTGGGCGTGATGGACATGGTGCGTCCCGCCGACGATGCCGCGAAGCGCTATGTTGCGCTGCACCCGCGCCAGCCGATGGAGGACCTCCCGCAGGAGGAGCCGGCTTCACAGGGCGAGGAGTATGCGGAGCCGCTTGCCGGCGAGGGGCAGTACGCTGGCGAGGAGCAGTACGCTGGCGAGGACGGCTACTACCCTGCCGAGGCGATTGCCGGGGAGAACGCCCCCGAAGAGGCTGCTCAGGCGCAGCCCGTGCCGGAGGCCCAGGCGGAGCCCGAGGCGCCGGTAGATGCGGCAGGCTCGCCATCCGCTGTGGAGCCGTCCGACGCGGAGGGCGCGGACGCGTACTACCCCGAGGCATACGACGCCGTCGCGCCGGAGGCCGCTGCCAACGCCGCGCCGGCCGCGAAGCCCGAGGTGCCGACGAACCCCGTTGCCGCCTTCTTCAAGAAGGCCTCTGCAAGCATCGCCGGCGGCGTGCGCACCATTCGCGACGAGGTGGAGGCGCGTCGCGCCGGCGACGCCGCGCACGCGGCCAAGCAGCCCGCAGAGGGCGAGGACTTTGTCGAGGCGACCGCCGGCTATCCGGAGGACTTTGCCACGGAGGAGGAGCCGCGGGGCGAGAAGAGCGAGGCACCCGCGCCGCGCGCCGACTTGTCTGGTGCGCATGACGTGCACGTGCGTCGCGCGACCCCTCTGCCCGCGCAGGCTCCGGAGGTCGACCCGTTTGAGGACAACGTCCGCCGCGGTCCGGACTTCATGGGGAGCCTGAACATTCTTCCGGCTGACTGCGAGATCGTGTACGACAATCCGCCGCGCCCGCGCCCGGACCTCTCTAACCTTCCGGAGGTCCCCGAGATCCCGGATTTCACGGCGGAGTTTGAGGAGAAGTACGCCGCGTCCTTCTCGCCCAAGGCGCCCGAGGCCCAGCCTGCGCCCGACTCGACTGCCGATGCCGTTGCGCCGCGCGACGTCGAGCCGCTTGCCGCCGCGCAGCCGCATGTGGCAGGGGATCTGGACGAGACGAGGTATTCTCCCGTCGCGGCCGGCAACCCCTATATAGAGAGCGCGCCCGCCGAAGTCGACTACATACATTATGTGACGTACGACGAGCAGTACCCCATTGTTGAGGAGTACGAGGTAATAGAAGAGCCGAAGCATGACGAACCGGGCGACTCGGGCGAGGCGCCGGGAGCCGCTGCGGCTGACGCAACCGACGCGACGCGTGGCGACGAGGCCACGCCGGTTGCGGGTGGACCCGCTTCGGACGCATCGGACTATGCGACGGATGCCGTTGCGACACCGGCTGACGAACCCGCGCAGACAACTGATAGGCACGACGTCGCGTCGCGCGAGGACGCCGCGCACATGGACGCGGCCTCCACTGTCGACGACAGCCAGTCCCACCTGATTGACCTTCCGGAGATCGAGCCTCACTACACGGCGATCGACCATGCGGCTCCCGAGGTCATATATGAGGACGAGCCTGCGCCCGACGCTGAACCTGCCGCGCAGCCGGAAGCCGCGCAGGATGAGCAGGCCGTGGCAGAGGCGCCCGCGTCTGATGCGGACCTTGCGCCGGAACAGGAGTGGGAGTCCGACGAGTCCGATACCGTCGTGGACGAGGATTACGAGGTCGAGGATTCCACGGGCGACGAGGCCGCGGGTGCCGAGCAGACAACTGCAGAGGACGACGAGTTTCTCATCCCCGTGAGCAATGACGCGGCGGAGCCCTACTACTATGATGCGCCCGCCCTCGAAGGCGATGACGCCGAGAAGGACGAGGCCACCGCGGCCGAAGGCGTTGACGATGGCGCGGTCGCCGTGCCGACCGAGGATGATGCCGCCGACGATGCTTCGTGGGAAGAGCTGGTTACCGTTGGAAACGCGCGGCCGGAGGAAAAGCAGAAGGCGTCTGGCTTCCTGGCGAAGCTGAAGTCGCTGTTTGCCGGACATGGTGCTCGCCAGAAGACCGCAAGGTATGCGGCTCCGGGCGAGGAACCCCTGCCGGTTGACTCGACGGCGGACATGCCGGTGCTCCACCTGGAAGACAACGACAAGAGTGAGCCAAGCGAGCACGCTGCAGCCAACGTTGACCCGACGCAGGGATACGACCCCGTCTCCCAGGAATCTGCAAGCGATTGGGACGCGCAGCCGTACGCCGAGTATGCCGAGGAAGACTCGGCGGACTACGACGATGATTACCGTGTCGACGCGACGGACGACGATGGCGCGTACGACGACCATGAATACGATGTAGCGCCGGCCGGCGAACCGCATGATGCATCGTTTGGGCCGGAGCCCGCGCCCGAAGCCGAGGTTGCGCCCGAAGCTGAGCCCGCGTCGGAATACGAGGCTGCGCCCGAGTATGAGCCAGAGGCCGAAGCGGCGCCGGAGGAGGAGCACGGCTTTGCCGCGACCTTTGGCGCTGACTCCATTGGGGACGACGCCCCGATAATAGAGGACTACGAGGTCATCGACGACACCAGGGCGGACGACCCGAAGGTGCCCGGCTCGCAGCTGCCTGATGCGGACGCGACCCCTTACCAACAGTCGGCGCCGGAGGAGGAGTTCTCGGACGAGGCTGCGGACGACACCGCGCGGCTTGACGCCCTTGAGGCAACGGCCCACCTTAAGCCGCTTCGTCCCGCTACGCTGAGGGACGAGTACGGCGATGGCGTGGAGCCCATGCCGACGGCCGACGAGCTGGAGGACGTGGCCTCGCAGGAGGAGCCCGCCGCAGCGGACGATACGCCGGAGCAGGGCGCCGTGCCCGCCGAGCCGCTTGAGGCTCCGGTTGCGACGCAGGCTGACGAGACGGCGCCGGAGGTCGCTGCGCAAGTGGCCGAGGTAGAGGCGCTGCCGGTGGCCGGCACCGCCGAGAACGTGACGGAGCCTGCGGACGACACGGGCGAGCCGCTGGGCGGTGATGGCGAGGCGCGCGCCGAGGCGGATCGCGACGTCGACGAGACGGCGGATGCAACGGAGGAGACAGAGTCGCAGTTGTCTTCCGAGGCGGAGGCGACTGGGGCCATGTCTGGCTACAGCTTTGTTCCAAACGAGGAGGTTCCCGAGGAGGAGCTTGCCGCAAAGGACGCATCCGGCCTGGACGCGCCCATCGAGGACGACACCCCTGCGGAGAAGATCCCGGCGCCGCGGCCGATTGACGACCCAAGCTGGGGCCGGAGCGAGTTCAGGCCGGCCCACAACAGCATGGCCCGCCGCGCCGTGCTGTTTGACCTGCCGGATCCCAGCGAGGCTACGACCGACCCGTTTGGCACGGGCAACATTGGCAACTCCGGCGCGCTTCGCACTGGGCGCACCCCCATTGCGGCCGGCGCCGAGAAGGTGGACTCCGCGCCGCTTGGCACGCGTGAGCCCATCGGCCTGGTCAACGGCACCCATGCCATGCAAGACGAGGCCAGCCGCCTGAGCGGAAGCGCGGAGCGAACCAGAAAGGCGCAAGCTGCCGCGGCGCGCAAGCGCTTCTCATCCCTTTTTGGCAACAGGGAGAAGCGCCGCGACCCAGAGCCGGAGCAGCAGTCCATGGGAGAGTGGCTTGGCGTGGGAGACGACTTCGACGCGAAGACGGACGGTCGCAAGATTGGCGACTGGCAGCACTTTGGCGAGGACGAGAAGAACGGCGACTCCGGTCGCCGCGGAGACTGGAAGGGCGGTGCTACCACGCGCTCTGGCTTTAGGGTCGTGGAGGGCGACGGTGACGATTCCGCCGGCGCCTATGGCGGGCAGCCGTACGACGACCAGCCGGGCTACGACCAGCAGTCGGCCTACGACGACCAGCAGCCAACCTATGACGACCAGCAGCCAACCTATGACGACCAGCCTCAGGCCGACGACGCCGCCCCGCAGGCGGAGGGCTACGACCTGTACCCGGTGGACGATTCTGCCTACCAGCAGGACGCGACCGATTCCGGCGCAGACGCGACGTCAGGCGCCCAGGGCTATGCCGTCGACGGCTACGCGCAGGGCGCGGCGCCCGCGGACGCGTATGCGGGCGCGGAGGTCGCCGGGCAGGAGCCCACGCAGGAGGACCTGCGCCAGGCCATACTTGGCATGAGCAACGACGAACTGCTGGCGCACGACATCTACTTCGTGGCGCTGGGCGCGTCGAACGTGGACCATGCGGGCATGAAGCACTTCCTGGCGGAGCACCGCGGCGACATCCGCGGCGCCTTCCTGGTGAACCTGGATTCCGTTGGCGCGGGCGACCTGGTGTTCCTGACGCACGAGGGCCGCACGAACACGCGCCGCTCTGACAGGAGGATGGGCAGGATGCTGATGGGCATCGCAAAGGACCTGCACATTCCGCTGGGCAGGGCGAAGCTCGACTGGGGAGAGACCGACGCGACCCTGGCCATGCAGAACTCCGTGCGCGCGACGACGCTCATGGGCATGAGCCCGGACGGCGTGCCGGCGCTTTCCGCAACATCGGATGACGTGCCAGAGAACGTGAACCCGTCGCAGGTAGTGGCGGTTAGCGACCTGATTGCAGAGCTGATCCGTCGCTCGTAGGGGCAGGCGACGGGATTTCGAAAGGCGGACGCATGTCTAGCACACGCGAAGACGAAACGAGGGCCGATGGCATCTCGCCGGAGCTCGACCGGCTCTCGGCCGCGCTCATGGGGGATGCCCTGGACCTGCTGGCCGCCGGCGAGGACGTGAACGTGCTGCTGGTGGCATCGGACGCCAAGGGAAACGTCGCGTCCTTCTCGTTTTCTGACGACGGGATCGAGGAGTGCCTCGAAGGCGCGCGCGACAAGGTGCGCGAGCTTGCGAAGGCCAAGGGCGACGCGGAATCCGGCGTGGGGGAGCCCGTGCGCTATGCCATCACGTACGTGGGTGCCGTGGCGGACGAATCCGGCACGTACCAGGACGCCCTGTTGCTGGAGTTTGGCGAGAAGGGCTACAGGTCGTACTCGGCATACTCATACTTCAAGGGCAAAGGCACGGGCGAGGGATTTGCCTGGACCGATCCCGCGCCCGCAGGGGAGCTAGAGCCCCTGCTGTGAGGGCACGTCCTTCTCGCCCGAGAAAACCAGACGCGCGGCAGGCCGGCCTTGTCTTGAGGCTGCCTGCCGCGAGCAGTTTAGATGGAAAGCGGCAGGTGGCGCTCTTGCACGTGCCTGCGTGCTATAAAGTTTTGCAGGTTACACCGCTGAATTGACAGAAGAGGTAAACATGCTCCAGGAGCACATCAGGAACATCGCAATCATCGCGCACGTCGACCACGGCAAGACGACGCTGGTTGACCAGATGCTGAAGGCGACGCATGCCTTCCGCGAGAACCAGCAGGTTCAGGAGCGCGTGCTTGACTCCAACGACCAGGAGCGTGAGCGCGGCATCACGATTCTTGCGAAGAACATCTCCATCGAGTACAAGGGCGTGAAGATCAACGTGATCGACACGCCGGGCCACGCGGACTTTGGCGGCGAGGTGGAGCGCGTGCTGAAGATGGCCGACGGCGCCGTTCTGCTGGTGGACGCGGCCGAGGGCCCCATGCCGCAGACGCGCTTTGTGCTTTCGCACGCCATCGCGGCGAACTTGCGCATCATGGTGTGCATCAACAAGATCGACCGCGAGGGCGCGAATCCCGAGAAGGCGCTGAACGACTGCCTCGACCTGATGATGGACCTGGGCGCCGACGACGACCAGCTTGAGTTTGCCATGGAGCACGTGGTGTACGCGTCTGCCGTGAACGGCTACGCGCGCCTGGATCCCGATGACGGCAACATGGACATGTATCCGCTGCTTGACATGATCGTGGACGCGCTGCCCGCGCCGGACGTAGACGTGGACGGCCCGCTGGCCATGCAGTGCGTGACCGTGGACCACTCCGACTACGTGGGCCGCATCGGCATCGGGCGCATCTATTCTGGCACCATCCACGCGGGCGACAAGATCCTGGTTGTGAAGAACGACGGCTCGCGCGCCATGAGCCAGGTGAAGCAGCTGTTCACGTTTGACTACCTGGGCCGCAAGGAGTGCACGCAGGCGGAGGCCGGCGACATCGCGGCCGTGGTGGGCCTTGACTCCACCGACATCGGCGACGTGTACACCGACCCCGAGAACCCCGTCGAGCTCGACCCGATCGAGATCGACCCGCCCACGCTCTCCATCATCTTCGAGCCCAGCACGAGCCCGCTTGTTGGCCGCGAGGGCGACATCGTTGGCGGCCGCCAGCTTAAGGAGCGCCTGGAGCAGGAGCGCGAGAACAACGTTACCATGCGCATCGAGGAGACCCCGGACAAGACCGGCGTCGAGGTTGCGGGCCGCGGCATCCTGCACCTGTCCGTCCTGATGGAGCAGATGCGCCGCGAGGGCTTCGAGTTCCAGGTTGGCCGCCCGAAGGTCCTGTTCAAGAAGGACGAGAACGGCAACAAGCTCGAGCCGATCGAGGAGGCCGTCGTCGAGTGCCCGAACGAGTGCTCCGGCAAGGTCATCGAGGTGTTTGGCAACGCCGGCGGCACCATGAGCAACATGAGCGCAGGCATCCAGCAGACTCACCTTGAGTTCCACATTCCCACGCGCGGCATCATGGGCCTGAAGACCCGCATCATGAACGTGACGCACGGCGAGGCCGTGTTCTATCACAACTTCCTGGAGTACGGCCCGTTTGCCGGCGAGATCGGCGGCCGCCAGAACGGCGCCATGATCTCCATGTCGACCGAGAAGGCCGTCGCGTACGCCCTGGGCACGCTGCAGGAGCGCGGCCAGCTGTTTGTGTCGCCCGGCGACGACTGCTATGAGGGCATGCTCGTGGGCGAGCGCTCCAAGCCCGGCGACATGGTCGTGAACGTTGCCCGCACCAAGCAGCTGGGCAACCAGCGCTCCTCCACCGCGGACATCGCGGTGCAGCTGACGCCGCCTAGGACGTTCACGCTCGAGGAGGCCCTGGAGTACATCATGGACGACGAGCTGGTCGAGGTAACTCCGAAGAGCGTCCGTATGCGCAAGCGCATCCTCTCCGAGACGGAGCGCCGCAAGTGGCGCGTCAGGAACGGCCTGGTGAACAAGTAAGGCCTGCGACCGACAGGACCCCGCGCGCGCAGGGCCGCGACAACGCGAGGGACAGGTGCAAGACTTCGCCGCCGAGAAGGGCATGGGGCTCTTCTCGGCGGCGTCTTTGTGAGTGCGACGATGTGCGGGTGGCACTGATGGGGTCGCGCTAGGAGCGCTGCCGCTTGTTGCCGATGCCTTGCGGCGAGGCGTCCGAGACCACATCCTCGGAGACGTCGTCCTCGATCTCTATCCTGTCGATCACGCGCGTGCGGGGGGCGTGCGCCTGGCCGGGTTTGGGGCACGCGTCGTCCGGGGAGGACTGCTGCACGTAGGTTATCTGGTAGCCGTCGCGCCCCTCGAACTTGCGAAGGATGCGCCTGGAGTTCTCTCTTCCATCTTCCTGCGCGAGGTGGTAGATGACGCGAACCTTCTTCTTGACCACGGGCGCGAGGTCCACGTTTGCCGGGGAGAGTATGTTGAAGTGCAGCGACAGCCGGCGCATGAGGATGACGACGGTGACGCTGATGGCCGTGGCCCACTCGCCGGTGACGTTGGCGTGGATGACGAGCATGTAGAACGCGATGGAGCCCGCGACGGCGCAGATGGCATAGAAGTTGCTGCGCTGGAAGATGCGTGGCGTGTTGCCGAGGAAGATGTCGCGGAGCATGCCTCCGCCGACGCCGGTGACGGTGCCCATGAGCACGACGGCCCACGGGTTCATGTGGTACACGATCGCCTTGTCGGAGCCGGCGGCCACGAACAGGCCGACGGAGATGATGTCGACCCACTCGATGAGGTGCGGGAACCGCGTGAGCAGGCTGGGGAACAGGAAGCCGCCGCACCCGACGAGGACCGTCATGGGGATGGCATACGGCGAGTTGACCATGTAGACGTCGTTGTGCTGGATGATGAGGTCGCGGATGAGGCCGCCGCCCAGGCCGCCGAGCATGGCGAGCACGATGAAGCCCACGAGGTCGAGCTTGCGGTCCGTTGCGACGAGGACTCCGGAGACGGAGCCTACCGCCACGGCGGACGCGTCGAGCCATGCGGGGATGGCAACGGCGGTGACGTCTGGCCCAGAGGAGGATATGAGCTCGGGAATCACGTTCTTCTCCCTGCGTTGTTGGGTGCGTATCGATGCGAACTACGAATATAGCCGTTCTTGTGCGAGGGAGGTGCCGGCGCATCTTGCCGCGCGCCCGGGCGGCGCGGTCTGCCGCGCCTGGGTTCGTGGGCAAAAATTGTAGAAATAATGGGCTTCACACAAGGGGGCAAAGTAATGTATACTTGCTTCCGCGGTTTTGAGGAGAGTTGTCCGAGTGGCCGAAGGAGCACGATTGGAAATCGTGTATACGCCTAAAGCGTATCCTGGGTTCAAATCCCAGACTCTCCGCCAGAATAGTCCTGTGGCGCCTTCGGGCGCCACTTTTAGATAGCCAATACCCCACGGAGGGGTGGCAGAGTGGTTGAATGCGGCGGTCTCGAAAACCGTTTACCCGCTTCGCGGGTACGAGGGTTCGAATCCCTCCTCCTCCGCCATTAGATGCTTTACGGGTGGAACCTTGGTTCCGCCCGTTTTTTATAGAGCGCGAGAGTACCGCACGCTCTAGATCACATCTGCCTTGCGCGCATCTTGACAGTCGAGCGCGCCGTGCAAAGATGTAACGAGTCGTATGCGACAATCATTTGCAAGCGAGCCTCGCTGCCGGCCAGCAGGCCGAAAGGAGACCGATATGAGTGCTCAGAGGGAAGCGTACTACTCCAGGTCGTGGGCGCTGCTCACGCGCGACAAGGGCTGGTGGAAGGTGCTGCTGGTCGCGGGCATAGCGAACTTCGTGCCCATCGTTGGGCCCCTGGGCGTGTTTGGCTACGCGCTGGAATGGGCGAGGCTCACGGCGTGGGGCGTGGACGCATCGCCCAAGCAGAAGGGCGTCCGCGTGGGCGAGTGCATCAAGAGCGGCTGGCGCGGCTTTGTGGCGTGCCTGGGCTGGCTCGCCGTGTGGGAGGCGATCTCGCTTATCCTTATGCGGCTGACTCATAACGACGACGTGATGAACCTGCTCGTGTCCATCGCCTCGCTCTTCGTGAACGTCATCCTGTGCGTCGTTGCGCTCCGTGCGGCCGTGTACCAGAGCTTCAAGGCGGGCTACCAGGCAAACCGCCTGTGGGGCATGCTGAAGGCGGACTTTGGCGGCATCGCGAAGATTACGGGAATCACGACGCTGGCGTCTCTTGTCATAGGCTTCGTGCTGAGCGTCGTTGGCCTCGTGGCGATGATGCCCTCCGTCGCCCACGTGATCGGCTTTGCGGTGTCGGCCGGCTCCTCCGCGGACTACCGCGCGTTCGTGAATGTGCTTGCGGACGTGATTGCCGGCATCTTCCCCCTGGTCATGTTCATGGCGTACCTCGCGAGCGTGGGCCAGGCCTTCGTTACGCTCATCCAGGTCACGGCCGTTGGGCTGTGGATGAGGAACTTTAACGTTCCCGCATGGGGAGCGAGCGCAGACCCGCTCCCGGCCTCCGTCGCCACCCTTCCGCAGCCGCAGAACCCCGCAGACCCCGCGGAAGGCGACGCCTTCGTGCGGCAAGGCGCCTCCACTCCGGCTACCTCGCAGCAGCCTGCGCCCGCGGCGGGCGAGAAGAACGAGCCTGCGGGGCAGGAGGGCTCAGCCCAGAATACGGAAGGCGCAGGTGACGACGGCGTGAAAAGCCTGCCCGCCTCCGGCGACACGTACGATTCGCCCCGATTCTTGTAGAGTCCGTGGCGAGGCCTGGGCGAAGTGGCCTCGCGTTTCTCGTCTTCACGCGCTTTACGTGCGCGTACGTATCCCCGGGCAGGTATCTGCAGCCCGGGGATATTTTTCTGCAAGCACCGCCTGCTACGCTTCTTGTGTGGGGAACGTATGGGGAGTCGCGTTTGAGGCGTGATGACGAAGAGTTTGGACGCATCTGTGTTACGATACCAAATCGACCTTTCCTGCTCCGGATGCACCTTCACTAACCGGAGCCGTTAGCCCAGAGGAGGTGACCACATGAAGGCTTATGAACTGCTGTATTTTGTCGATCCCGCGGCCACTGAGGAGGCTCGCGCCGGCGTCTCCAAGCGTATTGACGTCGCTGTCACCGAGAACGGCGGCAAGATCGACAACGTCGAGGACTGGGGCAAGCGCAAGCTCGCCTTTGAGATCGACAAGCTCACCGAGGGCGACTACACCCTCGTCGACTTCCACGCAGACCCCGCTCAGATCGCCGAGCTCGATCGCGTTCTCCGCATCAACGATGCGGTGAAGCGCCACATGATCGTGCGTCGCAACGACAGGGACTAGTTTTGGAAGTGTGGACGTGCGCGTCCACGGACGAGAGGCGTAAGCAAGCATGAGTATCAACAGGGTGAACATTTCCGGTAACCTCACTCGTGACCCGGAGCTGCGTTCGACCGCCGGCGGAACCCAGGTTCTTACCTTTGGTGTTGCCGTCAACGACCGTCGTCGCAACCCGCAGAGCGGCGAGTGGGAGGACGTTCCCAACTACATCGACTGCGTCGTGTTTGGCAACCGTGCCGAACCGCTCTCCCGTTTCCTCTCAAAGGGCATGAAGGTTGCCATCGAGGGCAAGCTTCGCTGGAGCTCCTGGGAGCGCGATGGGCAGAAGCGTAGCAAGATCGAGGTAATCGTTGATGAGGTCGAGTTCCTCTCGCCGAGGAACGGCGGCCAGCAGGGTGGTGGCTACCAGCAGAACAACGGCGGTAACTACCAGAACTACTCTGCTCCCGCACCCGCTCGTGCTCCCGAGCCCTCCCGTCCCCCCGTCCAGACCCCGCCCAGCGCGGACATCTACGACGAGGACATCCCGTTCTAGGATTCAAGAAGGCGGCCAGCGAAAGCACGGCCGTCGTAAGAAAGGCAAAAAGACATGGCTAAGCAAAGGCAAGTTGAACAGCGCCAGCCGCGTCGCAAGTATTGCCAGTTCTGCAAGGAGGACGTCGAGTTCATCGACTACAAGGACACGCAGCTCCTCCGCAAGTACATGACCGACCGTGGCAAGATTAAGCCCCGTCGCGTCACTGGCGCCTGCACGCAGCATCAGCACGACATCGCGGTCGCTATCAAGCGCGCCCGCGAGATGGCACTCCTGCCGTACACCGTCACCGTGGTTTCCAGCCGTGGTGGCCGCAACCGCGGCTAGGTAGCCTCTAGAGAAGGACGCAGCTCTTTTGAACGACACTTCCGAAAACGGTCGTCCGGTGGCTCCCGAGGGGTTTGACGGCTCCAAAGGCGCGCACGGCGCCCGAGAAGTGGCGGAAGGACCGAGATCCACCCAAGGTGGTCTCGCCTGGATTCTGGTCGGCGCGGCATGCATGCTCGTGGGAATCGATTTCGCGTGCGTGCTCGTGGCGTACGGAATCGGCCTTTCGGAATCGAACGGGAAAGTGGCCAGGCGGACGGCGTTTGTCGTTGCCTGTCTCGCCTCCATCCTCGTTTGCGTTCTGGTCGATCCCAAGCAGATACCCTATGTGCTCATCGGGTGTCTGACGGCCTGGGTCTTCTCTGCAGACGGTTCGGATGCAGAGGCCTCCACTGGCTGGAAGTGCTTTGCCGTCGCGGTGATAGCGCTTGCGATGGCAGGTACCGACGCGGTGTTCGCCTATCTGAACAACACGTCTCTTCCCGCCGCCATGGACGGCGCGATACGGACGTACGCGAGGGAGGCGGGACAGTCTGCGAGCGCGGACATGCGCGAGCAGCTGACCGCGGTGGTGACGTTGGCCAAGACCTACTGGCCGATGGCGTTCCTGAGCAACGCCATCGTCGAGGCGCTCTGCTCTCACATTGGCGGGAGCCTCGCGGCAAGAAAGAGGAACGCGCGTACTGAGCGCACGTTCTCCTTGTTTGACGCGCCGGCATGGGTCGCGGTGCTCTTCATCGTCGGGGTTGCGGCGAGCCTCCTAAGCTCGCAGCTGCCTGCCTGGTCCTCCCAGGTGAAGATGGTGGGGGAGAACGTCCTCACGGCAGCCAGGGTCGCCCTGTTCCTGCAGGGCGCGGCCGTGGCGACGTGGTACACGAAGAAGGCTGGCTTCGGCCCCATAACGCAGGGACTGACGCTTGTCGCGGCGTTCTATCTTGAGGTGTCATTCTTGTTAGTGAGCGTTGTGGGATTGGTCGACGTAGTCGCGGCGAACTTCCGTGGCCTTCCGCGCAAGCGGGGGAACGCGCGGCCAAAGGATCCCAAAGTGAGCAAAGAGTCGGCCTAGGCCGACCAACAAAAGGAGTTCCCATGAAAGTCATCCTTCTGGGTGAGCTCAGGGGCAAGGGCGGCGAGGGCGACATCGTAGAGGTCGCTCAGGGCTATGCGGAGAACTATCTGTTCCCCCAGAAGATCGCTCAGCCTGCCACCCCGGGCAACATCAAGCAGCTTGAGGAGCGCCGCCACAACATCGAGAAGCGCGAGGAGAAGCGCATCGCCGATGCCAACGCGACGAAGGCCAAGCTCGACGACCAGACGATCGTGATCGACGCCAAGGTTGGCGAGAACAACCAGCTCTTCGGCGCCGTTACCGCAGCGCAGATCGCGGACGCCATCAAGGCCCAGCTCGGCGTCGAGGTCGACCGCAAGCGCATCGCGACCGGCGGTGCCATCAAGACCGCCGGCGCCCACGTCGTCGACGTCAACTTCTACCGCGAGATCGGCTCCAAGGTCACCGTCATGGTCGGCACCCCCGTCGAGGAGGAGCCTGCCGAGGAGCCCGAGGCCGAGAAGGCCGAGGACGCCGAGGCCACCGAGGCACCTGCCGAGGAGTCTGCGGAGTAGCGTTCCCGCACCCAGGCCCGATTGATGGTCCTAGCAGGGGATTTCAACAATACCTGCAGGTAGAGGGGTTGTCGTGAGAGCCTGGCCAGCACATACGTGCGCCATACGGGCCGCCCGAACATGCTTTCGTTCGGGCGGCCCTTTTCTCGCCGCGAGGGCATAACGCGCCGTCTACCTGCAGAAATGTCCTGTTTTCGCAGGTAGAGGGTGGTGTATGGGGAGCCGGGGCATTTCTCGCCCGGAGTCCCGCCTTGTGAGGAGAAATGTTGAAAACGCAAACCTCGAAAATTTCCCAAATTTGTTGAAAACTAAGAAAAGTGAAGAAAGGCCCGCTCGTGGCGCCTAGCTATCAACAAATTGGGTCGTAGCCCCCGATGGTGGCCGCAGACGGGCTTGACAAATCTCCGAAGGCTTCACTCAACCTCAATCTGCGGACGGACGGCTACGTTCTAGAATGAGTGGACCGTGGCAATCAGACGAGGAGCGCAGGGACATGTCCGACAACCAATACGACAACTACTCCGGCTCCGGAGGTCCGCTTCCGGGCGGGGGCGTGATGCCGCAGGACCTTGCCGCCGAGAAGAGCATCCTCTCGGCGATGCTGCTCTCCCAGGAGGTGCTGCAGGAGTGCCTCGTCGCGCTGAACGAGGACGACTTCTACCTCTACTCGCACAAGGCGATATTCCGCGCGATGAACGAGCTGTTCGATCGCGGCCAGGTGGTGGACCCCGTATCCCTTGCAGACCACCTCAGGAGCACGGGCAACCTGGACAAGGTCGGCGGGATGGCGTACATCCTCGACCTCAACACGAACTCGTTCTCGCTCGCGAGCTGGCAGCACCACGTCGAGATTCTGCACAGGGACGCGACGCTGCGCGCCATCATCGACGCCTCCTCCAAGATCACGGCGCTTGCGTTTGACGCGCCGGAGGACACGAAGGAGGTCGTGGACACCGCGGAGAACCTGCTCCTTGGAGTCACGAACCGCGAAATCGGCGACAGCTACTCCACGCTCACTGAGGTCATGGGCGACCTCTACACCGAGCTAGGCGAGATGTGCCAGAACCCGGACGGCACGCTGGGAGTCTCCACGGGCTACCCCGGGATCGACGCGTGCCTGCAGGGCCTGCGACCCGGACAGATGGTCGTCATCGGCGCGCGACCCGGCGTAGGAAAGACGTCGTTTGCGCTGAACCTCGCCGTCAACGCGGCGGCCGCAGGCGCGAGCGTCGCGTTCTTTTCGCTCGAGATGAGCAAGACCGAGATCGCGCAGCGCCTGCTGTCCGCGCAGGCAAAGATCCCGCTTTCCGCCATCCGCGGCGCGAAGATAAAGGACGACCAGTGGGGCACCATCCTGGACGCGACCCGCGACCTTTCCCAGCTGGACATCCTGATCGACGACACGCCCGGCACGACGGTGACGGAGATCCGCGCGAAGGCGCGCCGCATGCTGAAGGACAAGCCCAAGGGCATGGTCATGGTCGACTACCTGCAGCTGCTCTCGCCGCCGTCCGGGGGCCACCGCGCGGACAGCCGCGCGACCGAGGTCTCGGAGATGTCGCGTGGCATCAAGATCATGGCGAAGGACCTCGAGGTGCCCGTCATCGCGCTGTCGCAGCTGAACCGTCAGGTAACGGACCGCAAGGGTCAGCGCCCGCAGCTGTCCGACCTGCGCGAGTCCGGCTCCATCGAGCAGGACGCCGACATCGTCATCCTGCTTGACCGCTCCATGACCGAGGAGGAGGCCGCGCGCGACGACCGCCCGGACATGAACGTGACGGAGTTCATCATCGCGAAGAACCGCTCCGGCCCGCTGAACATCGTGCCGCTCATGTTCCTGCCCGGCTCCACCAAGTTCGTCGAGGTGGACACCAGGCACGGCGACTAGTGGCCCGGCCATCCGTAGAGATGCGTTGAGAGTCTCAAACATAGGTAACGAGAAGAACGGGAAGTCCTTCTCGTGGCCTATACTGAGACTGCCGGCGCCACGGCGCCGCGACACGTGAACATGACCCGACAGGGAGGATGCAATGCCTGCAACAGTTCTGGTTGGCACACAGTGGGGCGATGAGGGCAAGGGCAAGGTCACGGACCTTATCTCCGGCGACTACGACGTCGTCTGCCGCTACGCCGGCGGCGCGAACGCCGGCCACACGGTCATCGCGAACGGGCACAAGCTCGCCCTGCACCAGGTTCCCTCCGGCGTGATGTACAAGGGCACCTATCCCGTCATCGGCAACGGCTGCATCGTCGACCCGGAGGTCCTGCTCGGCGAGGTCGACGTGCTCGAGGGCCAGGGCATCTCGTGCGCAGACCTCAAGATCTCCGGCAACGCGCACATCGTGATGCCGTACCACAAGGACCTGGACGGCGCGCACGAGAAGAAGCTCGGCAAGAACCTCATCGGCACCACGAAGCGCGGCGTAGGTCCCTGCTACATGGATAAGATGAACCGCACCGGCCTTCGCATCCAGGACATGCTGGACGAGAAGATCTTCCGCGAGAAGCTGGACGCGGCCCTTGCGTACACCAACCCCATCCTCGAGAAGGTCTACGACCTCCCGACCTACACGGTCGACCAGATCTGCGAGTCGTACCTGCCGTTTGCCGAGCGCATCCGCCCGTACATCGTGGAGAGCTCGCTCTTCCTGAACGAGCAGCTCGAGGCCGGCAAGAACATCCTGTTCGAGGGCGCGCAGGCCACCATGCTCGACATCGACCACGGCACCTACCCGTTCGTCACCTCCTCCAACTGCACCGCGGGCGGCGCGGTCACGGGGTCCGGCGTCGGCCCCACCCAGATCAAGCGCGTGCTGGGCGTCGCGAAGGCGTACCTCACCCGCGTGGGCTCCGGCCCGTTCCCGACGGAGCTGTTTGACGAGGTGGGCGACAAGCTGGGCGAGGTCGGCCACGAGTACGGCGTGACCACCGGCCGCAAGCGCCGCTGCGGATGGTACGACGGCGTCGTCGTGAACTACGCCGCCCGCGTCAACGGCCTCACGGACCTCGCGATTACGAAGCTGGACGTCCTGGGCTGCCTGGACGAGATCAAGGTCTGCGTCGCGTACGAGTGCGACGGCAAGCGCTACACCACCGTGCCGGAGCACCAGAGCGTCTTCTATCACGCGAAGCCCGTGTACGAGACCCTCCCCGGCTGGAAGTGCGACATCTCTGGCGTCCGCAACTTCTACCAGCTCCCGCGCGAGGCGAAGGACTACGTCGACTTCCTCGAGCAGCTCGCGGGCGTGCGCGTCTCCATCATCACCGTCGGCCCCGATCGCGACCAGACGATCGACCGCTACTGGAAGTAGGCCAGCGTGACCGCCAGCACTTCCAACAGAAAGTTCGCAATAGTGTGCGATAGCGCGTGCGACCTCCCCCTCTCCACGCTGGAGAGGGCGGGGGTCGCCCTCGTACCGCTCATCGTGCGCATGGGGCACGAGCAGTACCGCGACTGCCTCGACATCGACACCCCCACGTTCTACCGCGAGTACACCAAGCACCGCGGCCAGATCAACACCTACTCGCCGTCCGAGGTCGACTTCCTGACCGTGTACCAGGCCCTTGCGGAGCAGGGGTGCGAGCACATCGTCTCGCTGCACGTCTCGTCCCAGATGAGGGACGTGTGCGAGGTCGCGCGCAGCGCCGTCTCGAAGGTGCAGGGCGCGCGCGTCACGGTGATCGACACCCATGCGGCCTCGGCGGAGTACGCGCTCGTGTTCGCGCGGCTCGTGCTGGACAGGAACGCCGGTATGGACTCCTACGAGGCCGTGGAGCGCGCGCAGGCGCTGTCCGCGGCGTCGCGCATGCTCATGGTCCCCACGGCGGACGCCAACCCGTCAAACGGCATTGGCCACAAGCGCGGCGGCATACTCGGCCACATGAGCCAGCTGCAGCGCCGCGCGCTCGGCGTGCGCGGCCTCGTCAAGATCACGCCTGACGGCCAGGCGGAGGAGATTACCACCTCCTCTGACACGGCGCGTCTCGCGGGCGTGCTCGCGCGCACGCTCAGCCGCTACTCCGCAAAGGTCGGGCCCATCACGTACGCCGAGGTCTACTCCGGCGACCCCAAGGTGCTGCAGAAGCTCGAGAAGCCGCTCGACACGAACGAGTTCGAGTCCGCCTGCGCCACGCGCCTCAGGGCCAACCCCTCCACCTGCGCCCAGATCGGCGTCGGCGCCGTGGGAATCGCCTATGCGCCCGCATCGCTCATCACCGCCGAGGAGGCATCCTCGATCCTTCAGGCACGTCAGGCCTAAGGCCACATTCACGTCTAGCCCAAGGAGGGCACCATGGCTTCACAAGACCACAAGGTAGACATCCTGCTCCTAGGTTCCGGCGGGCGCGAGCACGCCATGCTGGTCAAGCTCGCCCAGTCCCCGCGCGCCGGGAGGCTGTTCGTGGCGCCGGGCAACGGCGGCATGTACCAGCTCGCCCAGAAGGTGGACGTGGACCAGAACGATCCTGCCGCGGTCGCGCGCTTCGCCCGCGAGAACGGCATCGGCCTCGTGGTGATAGGCCCGGAGGCGCCGCTCGTCGCAGGCGTGGCCGACGCCGTGCGTGCGGAGGGCATCCCCGTCTTCGGTCCCAGCGGCAAGGCCGCGCAGATGGAGGGCTCGAAGAAGTTCGCCAAGGACGTCATGGAGCGCGCCGGCGTCCCCACGGCCAGGTACGAGTCGTTCACGGACGAGACCGCGTGCGCGGAGTACGTGCGCAAGGTCGGCGGCCCCATCGTCATCAAGGCCGATGGCCTCGCCGCCGGCAAGGGCGTCATCGTCGCCCAGACCACCGAGGAGGCCCTCGACGGCGTCCACGAGTGCTTCAACGCGTTCGGCGACGCGGGCTCCCTCGTCGTGGTCGAGGAGATGCTCGAGGGTCCGGAGTGCTCGCTTCTGGCCCTCACGGACGGCAAGACCGTCGTGCCCCTCGCGACCTCCCAGGACCACAAGCGCGCGCTCGATGGCGACCGCGGCCTCAACACGGGCGGCATGGGCGTGTACTCCCCGGTGCCCATCCTGCTGCCCGGCGAGCTTGAGCAGATGATTCAGATAGAGGAGAAGGTCGTGGCGGAGCTTGCCCGCGAGGACAACCCCTACAGCGGCTGCCTGTACGGCGGCTTCATGCTCACGAAGGACGGCCCGAAGGTCCTCGAGTTCAATGCCCGCTTCGGCGACCCCGAGACCCAGGTCGTGCTGCCTCGCATGAAGGGCGACCTCGTCGAGTGCTTCCTCGCGTGCGACGACGGCACCCTCAGCCCCGACATGGTCTCGTGGGACGACGACTGGGCCGTCTCCGTCGTGCTCACGAGCGCCGGCTACCCCGGCTCCTACGAGAAGGGCAAGCTCATCTGCGGCATCGACGACGCAAACGCCATGGACGGCGTGACCGTCTACCATGCGGGCACCAAGCTCGGCGAGGACGGCGCCGTGTACACCAACGGCGGCCGCGTGCTCGACGTCACGGCCGTGGCCCCCACGTTCGAGGACGCCCGCAACAAGGCGTACGAGGCGTGCGACAAGATCTTCTTCGAGGGAAAGACGTACCGCCACGACATCGGCATCAAGGCGATCAAGGGCCGCGCGAACCTGTAGCGCGCCTGGGTACCATGAGCGTGTAGGCCAGCAGTCGCGGCGCCGCGTGGTGCCGCGACTTTTTATCCGGGAGGCAACGCATGTCCAAAGACGAGAAGAACGAGGGCTCGGACGAGGTAGACGTCACGTTGGACGAGGACGACGACGCGCTTCTGGGCGAGGAGCACCTGGTGGCGCTCGATGACGGCACGGCCGGCGCCCTTGACCACGCGATATCGAGCATGGCCGAGGGGGTGGACGCCCTGACGTACGACGGCGACAGGAGCAGGCACGACCACCACTCCGGCGCGCCGGAGCGCAGGCACCTGGTCCTGGGCGACGACGACCCGCGCGACGCGGACCTGAGCGAGCACGTGCTTGCGGAGGACGTGGTGTTCAAGGGGCGCGTGTTCAACATCGACCGCCTGCGCGTGCGGCTGCCGGACGGCGCGGAGGCAGACCGCGACGTCGTGCGTCATCCCGGCGCCGTCGCGCTCGTCGCCCTTACGGATGACGGGCGCATCTGCCTCGTGCGGCAGTACCGCTCCGCGCTCGGCCGCGTCACGGTCGAGATTCCCGCCGGCAAGCTCAACCCCGGCGAGGATCCGCTGGACTGCGCGGAGCGCGAGCTTGCGGAGGAGACGGGCATGCGCGCCCAGAAGATGGCGTTTCTCACCACGATCGCCACGGCGGCGGGGTTCGCGGACGAGCTCATCCACATCTACATGGCGACGGGCCTGACGCTGGCGGAGTCGAGCCCGGACGCGGACGAGTTCATAAACGTCGACCTCGTGGACCTGTCGGAGCTGGTGGACGCCGTGCTCGACGGCAGGATCGAGGATGCGAAGACCGTGGTGGGCGCGCTCATATGTGATGCGGTTGCGCACCGGCTGTCCCCGCAGGGCGCGGACGCGCGGTAGCAATATACTTAACGGGATTGATTGTAACGGGACCGATTGACGGGGCGGGCGTGGCCCGCGGCAGGAAGAGGCTTCATGGCAAAGTTGGGGGGAAAGGCTCGCAGGCGGGGCACCCTTGACGCCGCAGACGCGGAGAAGCTCTTCTCGACCGTGGACGAGACGGGCCACACCAACGAGGAGACCGCGGCGCGCCAGCGCAAGATGCGCAGCCAGGGGCGCCATGGCGTCGACGTGGACCCGCTTTCAGACAAGGACCCCTCCGGCTCGAACGTGGGCGAGGTCATGACCCGCACCACGACCATCTTCCTCGTGGTGTTCTTCCTGGCCGTCGTGACGCTGCAGGTCTCCTGCGGCGTGGTGCGGCGCGTCAGTACGCGCAGCCTTGGCAACGACGCCAGCATCTCGAGCGTCGTCGCCGCGATGAGCAACGGCGTGGAGTGGGGCAACGGCTACACGCAGTTTCCGGAGGACTTCTCGGTGCAGGAGGCGGACGAGAACTCCCACCGCATCGAGGTGACCGTGACGGACACGAGTTCGTCCGACGTGCTGGGCGTGTTCTCGACCTCGCAGATCCAGGCGGCCGCGCTCGCGACGAACGCCCTCATGAACCCGGACATCAACACCGTCATCTACAACGTGAACGTCCACGTCAGCAAGGCGGGCAAGATACAGACGTCCAGGTTCTTTGGCTACCTCAAGCCCACGGGCGAGCAGAAGACCCTCATGACGTTCATCTGGACCAAGACGTCGACCGCGCAGGGCGTGCGCTTCAACTGCTCCATCACGGGCGTGGACTCCGCGACGGAGAAGCAGCTGCGCAAGTCCATCACGAACGGCGTGCTCGACCAGGTGTTTGGCCCGAGCGCGGACGACAAGTCCTCAAGCGGCGGGGACGGCGACTCCGGCGGCATACTGGGCGTGCTGACCTCCGGTGCCGACGGCAAGTCCACGGGGGACGCCCCCACCACGGACAACGCCTCGAGCGCAACGGGCGAGAAGGGCGCCTCCGGTGCGGCGACGGGCACGGGCGCTGGAAACTGATGCCGCCGAACCTATACTGTCTGTAGCGACCGTCGGCGCGGGAGCCGGCTGGCGGACGCCTTCCGAAGAGACGAACACGAGACCTTGGAGGTCAAGCATGGCAGAGCAGCCTGTCGTCGGAATCATCATGGGTTCCAAGTCGGACATGCCGGCAATGGAGGCGTGCACGAAGGAGCTGGACGAGCTGGGCGTTCCCTACGAGCTGGTCATCGCGTCCGCGCACCGCGCGCCCGCGAAGGTGCACGAGTGGGCCTCGACTGCGGCAGACCGCGGCATCAAGGTGATCATCGCGGCGGCGGGCAAGGCCGCGCACCTGGGCGGCGTCGTCGCGGCGTACACGCCGCTGCCCATCGTGGGCGTGCCCATGAAGACCTCCGACCTCGGCGGCATGGACTCCCTGCTGTCCATGGTGCAGATGCCGTCCGGCGTGCCCGTGGCGTGCGTCGCCATTGGCGGCGCCAAGAACGCGGCCATCTATGCGACCCAGATCCTGGGCGCGACCATGCCGGAGTACCGCGAGAAGATTGTGGAGCTCAAGAGGCAGATGGCCGAGGCCTAGGCAACGCGAAAGCCGTGCAGCGCGAGGCGCCCGTTTGTGGGCGCCTCGCGTCGTTTGTGGCCGAGCCCGGTCCAAACGTGCAAGAATGGTGCGTTGGAAACGAAGGCGGCGGTGCCTGGCGCCCCGCCGAGACAGACCTTGGTAGGAGTGACGATGGGAAAGCACACGCGAGCTCAAGGGCCCGAGGGCACGGCGCAGGCGCCTGCCACGGCGCCGGCGATGGAGCACGGTGCCGTGGGCTTCGAGCCGCTGACGCCCACGCGGGGCGCCGCGACGGCCGGCGACCAGGGCCGCCCAAGGCGCAAGCGCGGACTGCGCAACGTCCTGAGCACCATCTTCCTGGTGGTTGGCATAGCCCTTCTCGCCACGGCGGGATACCTGTACTTCCACGCGCAGAGCGAGTACAGCCACACCCGGCAGAGCAACGAGAAGCTCCAGAAGGTCGCCAACGTCCAGGTGAGCGAGAACAACGGCGCGCCGAAGATAGACTTTGCCGCGCTGGAGGCTGTGAACGACGACATCGTGGGCTGGGTGGACGTCGTGGGGACGAGCATGAGCTTCCCCGTGTACCAGGGCAAGACGAACAACACGTACCTGCGCACGTCCGCGACGGGCGAGTACAGCGTGGGCGGCCAGGTGTTCCTGGACTGCAAGAACACGAAGCCGGGCATGGTGGACGCCCAGTCGCTGATCTACGGGCACCACCTGAACGACGGGCAGATGTTCGCGCCGCTGGACGACCTCAAGAAGCAGGAGAACTTCGACAAGGTGAAGACGGTCTGGTATGTGGACCGCAACAACAAGGCGTGGGAGCTCGAGCCGCTGCTGCTGTACATCATCAAGAGCGACTACGACGACGACCTGCGCACGTTCACGTTTGCATCGAACGACGACTTCCACGCATACCTGAACAAGATGCTCGCGAAGGCGGTCGCGAAGCGCTCGGACGCGCAGCAGATCATAGGCGGCACGAGCCACGTGCTCACGCTCGTGACGTGCAACTACGACTTTGGCCACGGCCGCGCCGTCATGCTGTGCGTGCCAAAGAGCGAGGCCGCGGCGGCGACGGGCGCGTCTGCGCAGGACGCTTCGGCCTCCGGCACAACGAACGGGGCCTAAGGGGGCGGACGTGCCGTCTGCCTGCGGGCGCGTCGCGTAAACAATGTGCGCGTAAGGCGCCGCGCACGCGGCGGCGCCATTGGAACTTGATAGACTTGAGACATACGCTGCAGCCGGTGCGCAGGGCCAGCGCCCTGCGCGACACACGGAGGAGAAGAGCATGGAGACTCAGCCCAAGCACATTACCTACGCCGACGCCGGCGTGGACGTAGACGAGGGCGCACGTGCGGTGGACGCCATCAAGGCGGCCGTGAGGGAGACGAACCGTCCGGAGGTCATTGGCGGCCTGGGCGGGTTTGGCTCGTGCTTCAGCATGAGGGGCTTCAAGGACATGGAGGACCCCGTGCTCGTATCCGGCACCGACGGCGTGGGCACGAAGCTCGCGATCGCCCAGCTGCTGGACCGCCACGAGACCGTGGGCGAGGACCTGGTGGCCATGTGCGTGGACGACGTGGTGCCCATCGGCGCGGAGCCGCTGTTCTTCCTGGACTACGTCGCGATCGGCAAGCTGCGTGCCGAGCACGTGGCCAAGATCGTGAAGGGCATCGCGAACGGCTGCAAGAAGTCGGGCTGCGCCCTTGTGGGCGGCGAGATGGCCGAGCACCCCGGCGTGATGGACCCCGACGACTACGACCTGGCCGGCTTTGTGGTGGGCGTGGTCGACCGCCCGAAGATGATAGGGCCGCACCTGGTGCACGAGGGCGACGTGATCCTGGGCCTGCCGAGCTCCGGCATCCACTCCAACGGCTACAGCCTGGTGCGCAAGGTCGCCATCGAGGGCAAGACGGTCGAGGAGCTCGAGACCCCGCTGCCCGAGCTGGGCGGCGAGTCCCTTGCGGACGCCGTGATGCGCCCGACGACGATCTATGCGGGCGGCCTCGTTGCCGCGCTGAAGGCCGGTGCCCCCATCCACGCGATGGCGCACATCACGGGCGGCGGCATCACCGAGAACCTGAACCGCGCGCTGCCGGCGGACGTGGACGCCGTGGTGGACCGCGGCGGCGCCGACGGCCCTGCGTGGGACGTGCCGCCCATCATCGACTACTGCGTGAAGGCCGCCGGCCTCACCCCGGACGAGGCGTACAAGACGTTTAACATGGGCGTGGGCATGAGCATCATTTGCGACCCCAACGACGTGGACGAGGTGTGCGAGGACCTGGTGGCGCAGGGCTTCGCGCCGTTCGTGATGGGCGAGTGCGTCAAGGGCGAGGGCAAGGTGACCTACCGATGAGCCAGGAGCGCAGGCCCATACGGCTGGGCGTCCTCATCAGCGGCAGCGGCACGAACCTCCAGGCCATAATCGACAGGATCGCCGCAGGCACGCTCGACGCCGAGGTCGCGATCGTCATCTCTTCTCGCCCCAGCGCGTACGGACTGAAGCGCGCGGAGGCCGCGGGCATCCAGACCATGACCCTGAGCAAGGAGGTGTACGCCGACCCGATCACGGCGGACGAGGTGATCGCCTCCACGCTGGTGCGTGAGAAGGTCGACTACGTGATCATGGCGGGATACATGCGCATGGTGCACGCGCCGATCCTGCGCACGTTCGAGAACCGCGTGGTGAACCTGCACCCGGCGCTGCTGCCCAGCTTCAAGGGGGCGCACGCCATCCAGGACGCGTTCGACTACGGCGTGAAGGTCACGGGCGTGACCGTGCACTTCGCGGACGACAGGTACGACTGCGGCCCCATCATCGCGCAGCGCGCGCTGCCCGTGCAGGAGGACTGGGACGTGGACACGCTCGAGGCCCACATCCACGAGATCGAGCACGAGCTGTACCCCGATACCATCCAGCTTCTGGCAGAGGGCCGCGTGCACGTGGAGGGCAACAAGGTCGTGGTCGACCCGTCGGCGGGCGCATAGCGAGGCGTGGCGACAGGCTGCGAGACGCGCGCGTTGGACGCGTGCAGACAAGCGAAAGACCTTTGAGAGAGCAGGGCGTCCCTACCAGGACGTCCTGTTTTCATCCGTAACGGCAAGCGTCTGATGGTCTACTAGGTAGAAGCCCATGAGCTCCGGCTCGCCGTCGCCATTGGGATACGTGCGCTCAAGCACGAGTTCCTGCGCCGTGCCGGAGGGCTGCTCGGACTCGCCGTTGTCTTTTAGCACGTACTCGACCACGACGGTCCTGCCACGTACAATTTGGTCCTGCGTGCCCAAACTTGCATATGCATGGCCCTTTGCGTCGAAGGAGAGCGCGGGCTCGCTTGTGCCGGGCACGACGCCCCGCTTTTGCAGATACCTTGCGACTGCGCGCATCTGGTCTGCGAGCGCAGACGAGATGGCGGATTCTGACGTGTCGGTATCGGACGTGACGGCCGAGCTTCCCGCGGACCCCGTCGCGGACGTCGAGCTATCGGTCGTGCCAGAGCCGGAGTCGCCGCCGTTTGCAATCGTCTTGCGCCATGCCTTCGCGTCATACACCTGTGCCGGCGACCACTCTTGCATCACAAAGGGGTCGCGCGTGCGCCAATACGTGGTGAGGCGGCTCGAACCATAGCTTTCCTCCGTGTCGATCGCGACGTAGTCGTACGGACGCCCATCGGCAGAATCAAGTTGTACGCCGCGCACGATGACGCGCTCCGTCCCATCCGTTGCGAAGAGCGTCCCGATCGCGACAACAAGCGCAAGGCACGTGACAGCCACGACCACAAGGCACGAGCCCACGACTTGCGCGACCTTGCGCCCGCGCGTTTGCGGCGCATCCCGGCGTGTGCGCCACCGGGCGAGAAGAACGACGCCCACGATTGCGAGCGCCACGATGAACGACGAGGTCAGCAGGCCAGCGACCGTCTGGTATCCCACGTGCAGGCGCCAGCTGCCCGTGGCGTCGACCCCGGTGGCGACGCCTGCGAAGAGGAGGCAGTGTGCCAGCATGACGGAGAGTGCGACCGCCAGAAGCGGCTTGCGGCGGCGTGGCTGCAGCGCCCTTGCACAGGCATCGTGCAGGGTCGCGTCCTCGGGCGCGCGGCCGTCAGCCGTGGATTGCGCCCAGCCAAGGACCGCGTCTTCGGGCGGGAAGTCCGCGTCCTTCTCGCCTGCGATTCCTGCGTAGCGGATTGCCGCGTCACGGGCGTCTTCTTGCAGCTGTATTGCCGTGACGGTCTGCAGCAGGTACAGGAGCTTCAGGCGGTCTGGGTTCAGATGGGAGGTGTCTACGCGCAAGAGGGCGTCGCCGGCAAGATGGGGTTGCCCCCTGAGGATGTCTAGCCGCGCAAGAGCGAGCAGGAAACGCGGCGTGGTGCTTGCGGAGCGGCGCCCCCTGCGGAACGCGCGCAGCACGTAGTCGTGGCGCGCGTCTGGCGCAAGGCGAAGCGACGCGCGACCAAACGCCGCGCCGGCGGCATACTCGAGGCCGCGCCCGAGGACGAGCGCGGCAAGCGTGACGCACAGGACGGCCATGATTGCGGCACCAAGCGAGGTGGCTGACAGCCACGTGTTCGCGCACCACGCGAGCCCGGCAAACGCGAGCGCTGCTGCCGCGACGCGCAGCAGGGCGAGCGTGGCAAGGGCACCGTCCGCAAGCCTGCGACCGCGGGGCTCGTACGGGTAGTCGCGCGGGAGGGGAGTGCCAAGGTCGTACGGGCTTGCGGTTGCGCGTGCGTCGCTTGCGGCTGCCTTGCGCGCGCCTTCCCGCATGTCGTCACCTCGCATGACAGAACCTCCCGCCCCTTGTGCCGGCTACAGGCCCCGTGGGGGCTGCGGCGCCAAGCCCGCGTCTTTCTCGCCCGGCGCGGCGTCCTCGCGGGCGTCTTGCGAGCCGGGCGTGCCGTGGGCCGCGTGCCGCTTGCGCCGCTTGGGGCACGGAGCGGAAAGGCGGCGCTCGCCGTCAAACGTGATGTCGCCCCAAGCATACAGGAACGGGATGGCCGCGATAAGGCAGATGAGTGCCTCGAACAGGGCTCCCGCGTCGCTAAGGGGCGTGTCCCACGCGGCGTGGCTCAGCAGCGGGGCGAGCACTAGAAGAAGTCCGCGCAGGCGTCGGCGCTGGCAGAAGAACAGCCAGACGGCGACGGCCGCGAGCGCCGTGTACGTCCAGTGCGAGACGAGCGCGCCCGAGACGCGGTCTCCGAGCGTGACCGCGACCGCGGTCTCGTACCCGTGGTGCGCCGAGGCAACCTGGTCCACTATGTAGCCCAGGTCCTCGTTGAGCTGGAAGCCCATGCCCACGCACATGCCGCCCACGAGCCAGTCGCGGCCGCCGTGGCGTCCGGCAAGGCCCAGCACCGCCAGCACGGTGAGGAGCTTGAGCGTCTCTTCCACCAGCGGCGCCTCGACGGCATCGCCCCACGTGCTGACGAAGGCCTTGGACGTGGCCGCGCGCAGCAGCACGTCGGCGGCGTCGTTGAGCTCGCCGGCGATCCAGCCGGGGACGAAGAGCCCGCTTGCGAACGCCAGCACCACAAGCCAGCGCGGCACGCCCGCGCGCATGCGCGTGTAGCGCACGAACACGAAGAACGGCACCAGGTACAGAAGAAGGAGCGAGAAGCACAGGAGCATGGTCTGGTAGTGCTCCGCGAGCTGCGACGCGTGGTGGATGGTGCCGCGGTCCATGTCGCCGAACATGGCGAGCGGTCCTATGAGGAACAGGAACAGAAACGCGGTCAGCCCCACCCACCAGCGGCGCCTGTGGTAGCCAAACGGGTTGCGACTGAGCGTCGCGTTGCTTTCTGGTGCCATGAGAATGCCTTCTTACGTACGAACCGCCAAATATCGGCCCCGGGGACGGGGCCGAAGACAGGCTGGCACTTTGCAGGGGCATGGGCAATGCCCGCGTGGCAAATCGTCGCAATAATGATGAAATCGCCACGCCGGGCCACGCGTCTGGCACGTGCCTGCCGCGCGCGGCGCTGCTAGCGCCGAACGAGCGTGACGACGCTTTCCACGTGCTTCGTGTGCGGGAACATGTCCACGGGCACCGCGGACTCCATCGCATAGCCGTGCTGGCGGAGAAGTGCGAGGTCCCGTGCCTGCGTCTTCACGTTGCAGCTGACGTAGACCACGCGGCTGGGAGCGAGGTGCGCCACGCCCGCGAGGAACTCCGGCGTGGAGCCCGCGCGCGGCGGGTCCATCACCACAACGTCGAACCCGGCGCCGCGACCCTCGCGCGCGACGCCCTCCATGTAGGCCGTGGCGTCCGCGCGCACAAACTCGCAGCTGTCTGCCAGGCCGTTCGCCCTCGCGTTGCCGCGCGCCATCCGCACGGCGCCCGCCACCTGCTCTACACCCACTACGTGCACGTTAGCGCCGGCTGCCTGCGCCTGCGACGCCGCGCAGATGCCGATGGTGCCGCACCCGCAGTACGCGTCCAGCACTCGCATGCCACCGCTCAGCCGCGCGCCGTCTATGGCCAGCTGGTACAGGACCTCCGTCTGGCGGGGGTTCGTCTGATAGAAGCTCGTGGGCCCAATGCGGAACGTGCAGCCCAAAAGCGCGTCCTCCATGGTGCCGGGACCCATGAGCGTGCGGCACTCGCGTCCCAGGATCGCGTTGGTGCGGCGCTGGTTCACGTTCAGCACGATGGACGTGACCTCTGGGTGCAGCTGCGCCATGCGGCGCACGAACTCTTCCTCGCGCGGCAGGCGCTGCCCGTTTGCCACCACGGTCAGCAGCACGTCGTCCGTGGCGTACCCGCAGCGCACGACGGCGTGGCGCAGCGTGCCGCGCCCGCGGTCCTCCTGATACGGGCGTATGCCCAGCTCCTGCGCCACGCGCGCAACGTCCTCCAGGATGCCGCGCGCCCTGGGGTCCTCCACCAGGCAGCTGCCGCACGCCACGATGCGGTGCGTGCCCGCGCTATAGAAGCCGGAGCGCACGCGCCCGCCCTTGCCGGGCGCGAACGGCGTCGCCGCCTTGTGGCGGTACGCTACGGGCTCGTCCATCCCGCGGATGGCCGCCACGCGGCACCCGTCCTCGCGCGCCATGCCGCCCAGCAGCCCCTCCACCAGCTCCTGCTTGCGCCGCAGCTGGATGGGGTACGGAACGGCAAGCCACTCGCAGCCGCCGCACGACTTTGCGATGGGGCAGGTGTAGGTCTTGTAGCCCATGTAACCTCGCGAACGTACGTGGTCCTTGCGGGCACGTGCCCGCGTTCTTCTCTGCAATTGTAGCGGCGCGCCGGGTTAGGGGGCCGCGGCCTTGCCCCGGATGTGTGCGGGCCGTGCGCCGCCGCCGTCGCACCGTTTAGGAACGTTTTGGGGCATCTTAAGGTCGCGTTTGGTAACCTGCAGGCCAACTATTGGATAATTCCGCCATCTAACCTGGACTCTAGAGGTTCCGGTACGCGGCCGCGGGCGTGCGGCCCGTCTGCAAAGGAGGAGTGATGACCGAAGGATGTGAGGAGGGCGTCGCACCACGAAGCCGCGTCATGCGCGCGGCGGTGGGCGCGGCGCTGGGGCTTGCGCTCGCGCTGGGCTCGGCGGCACCTGCGCTCGCGATACCCGCGTACAACCAGCCGGTGAGGGTCGCGCAGCCCGACGGGTCTACGGCCAGCATTACGACGCATGGGGACGAGTGGTTCCACTACGCCACGAACTCCGGTGGCGTGGTGGTGCAGCAGGACCCGGACAGCGGCACGTGGCGTCAGGTGGTGGGCTCCGGCTCCGGCCTTGCGCTTGGGTCTGACGCGCAGGCCGCCGCAGACGCCGGCGCAATCGACGCAGACGCGCTTTCCGGTGACGCGGCCCGTGCGGCGTACTACCAGCTGGGCGGCCACACCTACTCTGGCAAGACCGGAAGCGACGCGACGGCGTCCCAGCCCATCACGGTTTCGGACGTCCGGAAGACGCAGGGCACAAGCGCTCCTTCCGCGGGCAAGGTCAAGATGATGATGAGAAGCGCCGCCCCCAAGGCGAGCACCTCGCTTCCGCTCCTGACCATCGTGGTGGGCTTCAGGGATGAGCCGTACCGCGACGACTACGACTGGAACAAGACGTTCTTCACGGGCGAGTACAGCGTGTCGTCCCTGTACGCCACGTCCTCCGAGGGCAAGTTCACCTGGCGCCCGGCAGAGGAGTCCAGCGCGTACGGCAACGGCGGCAACACGAACTCCGCAGACAAGGCGAACGACGGCGTGGTTCACGTGACGCTGGACCGCGACTACGGCAACCCCGACCCGTTCACCCCGGGCGACGCGGACTACATCGCGGACATGAAGGGGGCCGTGGAGGCTGCGGCCCAGTACGTGGACTTCTCGCAGTACGACACTGACGGGGACGGAAAGGTCGAGGCGAACGAGCTTGGCCTGGGCGTCGTGTTCGCCGGCTACGAGGCCGCGACGAGCTCCATACCCGAAGGCCACCACGGCATATGGTCGCACCAGTACTCCTTTACGGAGGAGACGGGCGCCCCGTATGAGGTGACCTGCGCAAACGGCAAGACGGTGGGCGTGGATCGCTACATCGTGCAGTCCGAGAGCGAGTCGATGGCGGCGGGAGAGGAGCACCAGAGCGGCATTGGAGCCCTTGGCCACGAGCTCGGCCACTTCCTGGGCATGCCGGACCTCTACTCCACGACGTATGACAGTGGCGCGTGGGACAACTATTCCACCATGTACCTCTCCATCATGGACTACGGTTCGTACGGCAAGACCACGAGCGGCGAGTACCGCCCGACGTTCTTCGACCCGTACGACCGCTACCTGCTGGGATACGTCACTCCCGAGGAGATCACGAAGAGCGGTACCTACACGGCGACGTCCGAGACCGACCCGGCCGGCTACAAGTGCTACATCATCCACGTGAGCGACGACGAGTACTACCTGATCGAGAACCGCCAGTACGCGTCGTTCGACGCCGGCATGGAGCCCATGTACATGAATGGCGACAACACGATCAAGAACCCGACCGGCGGCATCGTGGTGTGGCACGTTGACAACGGCATCGCGACGAAGTGCGGGTATCCCGGCATGCCAGGCGTCGAGGCCGGCCTTGCCAACACGGTGAACGTAAAGACGCACCGCCCCGGCGTCATGGAGAACTACTTCGAGGGGTCCGCGGGATCGCCGAACCTGTACGCGCCGTTCCTGAACGCGACGGAGCACGCGGCGTACGGCGCGAGCAAGCTCTCGCTCTACAAGGGGTCCGACGACCCCGCTGCGAAGACGGACACCGGTATCAGCGTATATTCCACCGACGAGGGCTCTACCTCGATGAAGTTCGTGGTCAGCTTCCCGATGTCCATCACGAAGCAGCCAGTGGGCGCCGAGTACAAGGTGGGCGACGCGGCAACGCCGCTTTCCGTCGAGGTGGCGAATGCGACCGGCAGCGTGACCTTCAAGTGGGAGAAGTCCACGGACGGCAAGACCTGGGCTGGCGCCCGTCCCGCGGCAAAGGCTTCCGCGACCGCGGCGAAGGCTCGTGCCGCTGCCGACGGCGCCACGCTGGTGCCCGACACGTCCCATGCCGGCACGACCCAATACAGGGTCACCGTCACCGACGAGGGTGGCCACACCCTGACGTCTGATGCGGCGACGGTGAAGGTGACGTCGAGCCTTGAGGTGGTTGCCCCGAAGGACGTCACCTACGACGGCAAGGAGCAGCGTCAGCCCGTGACTGTGAAGGATGCGAAGACGGGCGACGTGCTTGTGGAGGGCACTGACTACACGCTTGCGTATGGCGGCGACCTGACGAACGTTGGCCAGGTGACCGTGACCGCGACCGGCAAGGGCAACTACGAGGGCGACGCAACGGCGTACTACCAGATAAAGAAGGCTCCGCTTACGGTGAGGACCGAGTCTGCCACCACGACGTGCAACGGCAAGGTCCTGACGGCGAAGGGCACGATATCCGGCCTCGTGAACGGAGAGAGTGCGACCCTGAATGTGACGGGCGGCCAGAAGGAGGTCGGCACCTCCCAGAACACCGCGACGATCGTGTGGGACGGCACGGCAAAGGAGTCCAACTACGACGTGACGTATGACCTGGGCACGCTCACGGTGAGAAGTGCCGACGAGCCGGCGCCGAGCGCCTCTGGCAAGACGCCGTCCGCGCCTGCGGGCAGGGCCACGTCCGTGGTGAGCAGGGCGGCGAGTGCCGTGCGTTCCGTGCTGCCGAAGACCGGCGACGCCAACAGCGCCGCGATGCCTGCGGCGCTTGGCACGCTTGGCGCGCTGGCCGTGGCGCTGGGCCTCGCGCGTCGCCATCGCGAGCGCAGGGGATAGGCGCGGCTGGCGTCTCGCCTGAGGCGAGCACCTGGCGCGACGCATGTGACTGACGGGGAGGGCCGCCTGGGCGACCCTCCCCGCACCCGTGTGGCGCGAAGGGAACCGCGGGCGTGCTGCGGGGGAGTGCCCGCGTTCTTCTCGTCCGCGCGATCTGTGGTGGCTGAGGCAACATTTGTTGCCAATCGTGCGCGTGTGTACGTTGCATGGCGATTTGGGTAGTAGTAAGCTAGGCAAAGTTTTTGAATGGGAGTCGAAAACTGGGGCAGTGCCCGGGACTCCCGAAGGAGAGGAAGTGCCTATGCAGTCCAAGATCGCGCACGCTGCGGAGCGCAAGGCCTTCAGCGTGGTGCTCGACAAGATTATTGCGAGTGCCTCCGGCGAAGACCGCGAGAAGAACATCGACCACCTGATCGACATGGCGGAGAAGCTCCTGAAGGACACCTCGCCCGGCGCCATCCGCGGCCTGAGGAAGGGCCTGCGTCCCGGCTCCAAGTGGGAGAAGTTCCTGTTCAGCGTGATCGACGAGACCGACCCCCACGTGCTGAAGACCGCGATTCTTAACGGTGGCTACGAGGCGGCGTTCCGCGGCCTGCGCAACACCACCGCCAACGCGGACAAGTACCAGTGCAACGTGCCCTGGATCATCCTGTTTGACCCGACGAGCGCGTGCAACAAGCACTGCGTGGGCTGCTGGGCCGCCGACTACGGCAACCGCCTGAACCTGACGTACGACGAGATGGACAGCCTGGTGAGCCAGGCCGAGGACCTGGGCACCCACCTGTTCATGCTCACGGGCGGCGAGCCGCTGGTGCGCAAGGAGGACGTGCTGAAGCTGGCCGAGAAGCACAGCACCAGCCTGTTCAACATCTTCACGAACGCGTCACTGGTGGACGATGCCTTCTGCGAGAGGGTGCAGAAGCTGGGCAACATCGTGTTCAGCGTGTCGCTTGAGTCCTACGAGCCCAGCGTGAACGACGGCCGCCGCGGCGACGGATCGTTCCAGGAGGTCATGGACGCGTTCGACCGCATGCACAAGTACGGACTGCTGTACGGCACCTCCACGTGCTACACGCGCGCGAACACCGAGCGCGTGAGCTCTGACGAGTTCTTCAAGCTCCTCATCGAGAAGGGCTGCCGCTACGCCTGGTACTTCCACTACATGCCCGTGGGCGAGGGCGCGAACGCGGACCTCATGCCCACCGTCGAGCAGCGCGAGTACATGTTCAACCGCATCCGCTGGGTGCGCTCCGTGGGCGACGAGGGCTACCCGATCTTCGCGATGGACTTCCAGAACGACGGCGAGTTCGTGGGTGGCTGCATCGCCGGCGGCCGCGTGTACTGCCACGTGAACGCCCGCGGCGACGTGGAGCCGTGCGTCTTCATCCACTACTCCAACGCGAACTTCAAGGAGAACGGCAACTGGCTCGAGTGCCTGCATCAGCCGATCTTCCAGGCATACCGCGCGCACTACCCCTGGAACGACAACCTGCTGGAGCCGTGCCCCATGCTCGAGAACTCCGGCCTGCTGACGCAGATCGTGGACGAGGCGGACGCGAAGTGCACGGAGTACGTGACGCCAGAGTCCGCGGCAGACGTGTGCGCTCGCACGAAGCCGTATGCGGAGGCATGGGCGCCCAAGGCCGAGGAGCTGTGGCTGAACATGTATCCCGATGGCAAGAAGCACTACGAGGACGCCATGTCCCAGGAGAAGATCTCGGTCAAGGCCAAGGTCATCGCCGAGGAGGATGCCCAGAACGAGGCCGTCGTCGACTAGCGGAACTCCTGCCAGGACGGACGGCATGAACCCCGGGGACGTCCCCAGGGGAGAAGAACAACGCCCGGGACCCGGTGCCAGCCATGGCGCCGGGTCCTTCTCGTCTGGACGCCCCTGGGCGGTGCCGGTCGCGGCGTTACGCGCGGTGCGCGGCGCGTTGCCGGCGGCGTTACGCGCGGTGTGCGGCGATTTAACACGTCGCTATCAACTCCTGTAGCGCCTCGGTAACATGCGCGCGGGAAGCTTGTGCCGTACGATGCGACCAGAGTGGAGGCAGCATGGCAGACGGCGTAGATTCCCTCATGTACGACCTCGGGGCCGGCAAATCGGCCATTCGCGAGGTGTTCGAGCAGACCATGGAGCTCAAGCAGCAGGGCGTGACCGACTTTTGGGACTACTCCATAGGCAACCCGAACGTGCCCGTGGCGCCGCAGGTGACGGAGGCCATTCGCGAGGCCCTTGAGGAGTACGAGTCCGTCGACCTGCACGGATACCCGCCAAACAACGGCTACCTCACCACGAGGCAGGCCGTGGCCGCAAACCTGAACCGACGCTTCGACGCGCACGCGCGTGCCGGCGAGATTGCCATGACCGCGGGCTGCGCGGGCGCCATCAGCTCGACCATCGCCGCGACCACCAGGGCCGGCGAGGAAGTCATCATCCCCACACCGTACTACGCGGAGTACCGCATGTGGGTGCAGGCGTGGCACTGCAACGTGGTGGAGGTCCCCACGGAGCCCGAGACCTTCCAGCTGGACATCGACGCGATCGAGGAGGCCATCAACCCCAAGACGCGCATGGTCATCATCAACACGCCGAACAACCCCACGGGCGCCGTATACACGAAGGACTCCATAATTGCCCTGGCCGCGCTGCTGCGGCGCAAGTCGAAGGAGCTGGGGCAGACCATCTACCTGCTTTCCGACGAGCCGTATCGCGAGATCGTGTACGACGGCAAGCAGAACCCGTGGATCGCGGCGTACTACGAGAACACCATCGTGTGCTACAGCTGGTCGAAGTCGCTGTCGCTTGCGGGCGAGCGCGTGGGCTACGTGTGGGTGCCCGGCACCGTGCGCCACGCGGAGCGCGTGTACGACGCGATCCTGGGCGCGCAGCGCGTGACGGCGACGGTCATGAACAGCCTGTTCAACCGCGTGTTGGAGAAGTGCGTGGACCTTCCGGCCCCCGTGGACGAGTACGCGCGCAAGAGGGACCTACTCTACGGCGGCCTCACGGACATCGGCTACGACGTGGTGCATCCCGACGGGGCGTTCTACCTGTGGGTTCGTGCGCTCGAGCCCGACGACGACGCGTTCCAGGCGCGTGCGGCGAACGAGCAGAGGCTCTACGTGGTGGGCTCGCGCGACTTTGCGTGCCGCAGCTACTTCCGCCTGAGCTACTGCGTGAGCGACGAGTGCATCAAGACGTCGCTCCCGGCGTTCCAGAGGCTGTTCGAATCGTACGGCGGCTACACCTGGTAGCGTCCACGGAGCGGCAGGCGGCGTTTGCCCGATGAATCGCTCGGCATCCCGTTGCTTATGGGTATGGTGATTCCACGACGCTTTATGCGTGGCTCGTTATGGCGCGGTGGTCCGCCGTTGCGACTGCGGCGAGGCCGCCGCATGATGCGGCTCGAGGAGGAACCATGGCTACAAGCACTGGGAAAGTGAAGAACCTCGCACTCGTGGGCCAAGGCGGCGTGGGCAAGACCATGCTGGCCGAGGCCATGCTCCACCTTTCGGGCAAGACGTCCCGCCTGGGTGGACACGCTGGCACCAAGCCCACGCTTGACTACGACAGCGAGGAAAGCGAGCGCGGTTTTTCCATCTCCACTACTATCGCCCCGGTAGAGTGGGAGGGCACCAGGATCAACGTGCTCGACGCGCCGTGCTACCCGGACTTCGTGGGCGACGCGTACGGTGCGCTCGCCGCTGCGGAGACGGCCGTCTTCGTGGTGGACGCCGCGTCTGGCCCCGGCACCATCACCACGCGCCTGTGGTTTGCGGCCGAGGACCTGAGCATCGCCCGCGCGCTGTTCATCAACCGTCTTGACAGGCCGGACGCCGACTGGGACACCGCGCTTCTGACCGCGCAGGACCGCTACGGCAACCGCCTTGTGCCCGTGACGATGCCCATGGGCTCCGGAGAGGCGTTTGGCGGCATCATCGACGTCGTGCACATGAAGGCGCGCCACATGGTGGACGGCAAGCCCGTGGTCGAGGACATCCCGGCGGATATGCAGGAGGCCGCCGAGGCCGCGCACGCGCAGCTGGTGGAGCTTGCGGTAGAGGCCGACGACGAGCTTATGATGAAGTACCTCGACGGCGAGGAGATCACGCAGGAGGAGCTCGAGGGCCTTCTGGGCAAGGCCATCACCAATCGCGTGATCGTCCCCGTGTTCGCGGGCTCCTGCGTGCGCGAGGAGGGCGTCATCTCGCTCATGAGCGACGTGGCGGAGTGGTTCCCGACCATGGCGGACTACGGCCGCGTGCCGCTGGTGAACGGCGAGGAGCTCGACATATCGCCTGACGACGACCGCCCGGTGGCCTTCGTGTTCAAGACGCTGCAGGACCAGCAGAACGGCAAGCTCTCGTTCGTGAAGGTGCTCGCGGGCACCGTCACGCCCGGAACGGAGCTCATCAACGCGCGCACCCGCAAGAGCGAGCGCCTGGGCCACCTGTACCAGATGTGCGGCCACGACATGCAGGACATGAAGTCCGTCGCGTCCGGCGACGTGTGCGTGGTGCCGAAGCTGGACGCCATGACCGGCGACACGCTCTCCGTCACGGGCAAGGTCGAGGCCGCGGAGTTCCGCTTCCCGAACTCCCTGTACCGCGTCGCCATCGAGCCGGACGCGCGCGGCAGCGAGGGCAAGGTCTACGCGTTTCTCGAGAAGGCCGCGGACGCCGACCCCACGATCTCCGTCTCGCGCGACGAGGAGACCGGGCAGACCGTAATATCCGCCATTGGAGAAGCGCAGGTCTCCGTGCTGCTTGACCGCCTTGAGGAGCGCGCCGGCGTGACGGCCCACACCGTGAAGCTCGCGATCCCGTACCGCGAGACCATCCGCCGCGTTGCCAGCGCCCAGGGCCGCCACAAGAAGCAGACCGGCGGCGCCGGCCAGTACGGCGACTGCTGGCTGCGCGTGGAGCCAAACCCCGGCGGCGGCTATGAGTTCGTGGACGAGGTCGTGGGTGGCCACGTGCCGAGGAACTTCATCCCCGCCATCGACAAGGGCGTGCAGGAGACCATGAGGGACGGCGTGCTTGCCGGCTTCCCGATGATCGACGTCAAGGTCGCCGTGTACGACGGCTCGTACCACCCCGTGGACTCCAACGAGATGGCGTTCAAGACCGCGGCGCGCATCGGCTTCCAGAAGGCCGTGGCGCAGGCCGAGCCCGTGCTGCTTGAGCCCATGGCGCACCTGAGCGTGACCGTGCCCGACAGCTACGCCGGCTCCGTGATGGGCGACATCAGCGCGTCGCGCGGCCGCGTCGAGGGCATGAACGCCGCGTCCGGCGCCGCGGAGAGCGGCTACACCACGATCGACGCGACGGTGCCGTACGCCGAGGTGACCGACTACGCGACGCGCCTGCGCTCGCTCTCGCGCGGCACGGGCGAGTTCGAGCTCGAGGTCTCTGGCTACGAGCAGGTGCCGCACGACGTGCAGCAGAAGCTGGCGGAGGAGTACCAGGAGAAGCGCGCCTCCGGCCAGAAGTAGCGTAGCCGCGGGCGTGGAAGAGGCGTTAGGCCTCGCGCACGCCGCGGCGACATGAGGCAGGGGATGGGCCCTCGGCGCCGTGCGCGCCGGGGGCCCCAAACGATGCGGCGGGTGCGGTGCCCCCGGCGCACGGCGTGCGCAAAGGTTGCCATTGGCTTAACGTGCCGGCCACGGCGGCGGCACTTCTCGCCCCGCTGGGGTACCATGCGCTCACGAGCGACTACGAAGGAGGGCCCATGACCGAGATTCCCGCCGGCTACTCGTCCGAGCTGGACACCTACGACACCCAGCGCGCCATCGAGCGCATCAAGCACATCTTCCTGGCGAAGCTGTGCGCTGCGCTGCACCTGGTGCGCGTGACCGCGCCTTTGGTGGTGGACCCGACTACGGGCGTGAACGACAACCTGAACGGCGTGGAGCGGCCCGTGGGCTTTGATGTGCCCGCCATCGGCAAGGATGCCGAGGTGGTGCAGTCGCTGGCGAAGTGGAAGCGCGTGGCGCTGAGGCGCTACGACTTCAAGGTGGGCAAGGGCATCGTGTGCGACATGAACGCAATCCGCCGCGACGAGGAGCTGGACAACCTGCACTCCATCTACGTGGACCAGTGGGACTGGGAGAAGGTTATCGACGTGGACGAGCGCACCCCGGAGTACCTGGAAGCGGTGGTGCGCCGCATCGTGACGGCGATCTGCGGCACGCTGGACGAGCTGAAGTGGGCGTACCCCCAGCTTGACGTTGAGCTTGATCGCGACGTGACGTTTGTGGGCGCCCAGGAGCTGGAGGACCTGTACCCGGACCTTGCGCCCGAGGAGCGCGAGCAGCGCTTTGTGCGCGAGCACCACACGACGTTTGTGCGCGGGATCGGCGGCAAGCTGCGCAGCGGGAAGCCGCACGACGGCCGCGCGCCGGACTACGACGACTGGGACCTGAACGGCGACCTGCTGTTTTGGGACGAGACGCTTGGCCGCGCGCTCGAGGTGAGCTCCATGGGAATCCGCGTGAGCCCGGAGTCGCTGGACCGTCAGCTGACGCTTGCAGGCTGCGACGACAGGCGCGAGCTGCCGTTTCACAAGGCGCTCCTGGCCGGCGAGCTGCCGTACACCATTGGCGGCGGCATAGGCCAGAGCCGCCTGTGCATGCTGCTTCTGGCGAAGGCGCACGTGGGCGAGGTGCAGGCGTCCATCTGGGACGAGCAGACGGTGGCCGCGTGCGAGGCGGCGGGGGTCATGCTGCTGTAGCGGGCCGCCTGGGGGACCGTGGCCCAGGTGCGGCGGTGCCCTTCTCGCCCGCCGCGCGGCGCGTAAGATGTCGTATCATCTTGCTGTCTAGGCGACGCGGCGCGCCTTGCACGGCAACGCGGGCGCGCCCGCAAACGAGAGGGGTTCCCCATGCTGAGTGCGGTTCAGATAAAGCCCGACGTCTACTGGGTTGGTGCCGTCGACTGGAATGCCCGCAGCTTCCACGGCTACAGCACCGAGGACGGCATCACGTACAACGCGTACCTGATCATGGACGAGAAGGTCACGCTGATCGACACGGCGAAGATCACGTTCAAGGACGAGCTGCTTGCAAGGATCTCGAGCGTCATCGACCCGTCGAAGATCGACATCCTGGTGTGCAACCACGTTGAGATGGACCACTCCGGCAACGTCCCGACCATCAAGGGGCTGAACCCGAACGTGCGCATCCTGGCGTCCGCGCCGCAGGGCGTGAAGGGCCTTACCGCGCACTACCACGACCTTGGCTTCGAGGGCGTGAAGACCGGCGACACGCTCAACATCGGCAAGCGCACGCTGACGTTTGTGCAGACGCCCATGGTGCACTGGCCGGACAACATGGTCACGTACGACGCGTACGACAAGATCCTGTTCTCGAACGACGCGTTTGGCCAGCACTTTGCGAGCTCGAAGCGCTTTGACGACGAGAATGACCTGGGCGAGGTCATGAAGCAGGCCCGTAAGTACTACGCGAACATCGTGCAGCCGTACCGCATGCAGGCCTCGAACGCGGTGAAGGCCGTGCGCAAGCTTGGCCCGGACGCCATCGACATCATCGCGCCCGCGCACGGCGTGTGCTGGCGCAGCCACGTGGCGGACATCCTGGACGCGTACGAGAACGTGTACACCTCTGGCAAGCTGGAGGAGAAGGCGCTGGTGGCGTACGACTCCATGTGGGGCTCGACGGACAAGATGGCCCACGCGATCGCCGACGGCTTCCTGGCGGCCGGTGTCCCGGTGCGCCTGATGGACGTGAAGTGCAACCACATATCCGACGTGATGGAGGAGTTCCTGGACTGCAAGTACGTGGCCGTGGGCTCGCCCACGCTGAACAGCCAGATGATGCCGCCGATGGCGGAGCTGCTGACGTACATGAAGGGGCTCTCGCCTAAGAACGAGGGTCGCGTGGGCATCCCGTTTGGCAGCTACGGCTGGGCGCCGCTTGGCCCGAAGAACATCGCGGCCGAGCTCGAGGGCGTGGGCTTCGACCTGCCGCTGGGCACCCTGGCATGCAACTGGATTCCCGACCAGGCCTACCTGGACGACCTGCGCCAGAAGATCGTGGACCTGGCGAAGTAGGGCTGCGGGCCAAGGCTGGCGAGATCGTATCGAGCTTGAGAAGACGGGCGGCTTCCGCGTTGCGGGGCCGCCCCGTGTGTTTGGGTGCGACTTGGCGCCGTCCCGTGCGCTTGCGCGAATGGATGCCAGAAGTGCCATGAGAGAGGTACGCATTTGCCCGTTGTGGGAATTCGCCGCAAATACGTGGCGTTACCCCACGTCCAATGCGGATAACGGCGTCTGCACGGATGCGGCTCGGGTAGAATTGTCACTACTGCGGCCCAAGTCGCATCGCGCCGCGCTCGGCGGCGCTTGGCATCTGGCTAGGAGGTTGCGCGGACGCGCATGGACATAGCACTCTCGATTATCGTCACGTTCCTGCTCACACTGGTAAACGGCTACTTCTCGATGTCCGAGATGGCGCTCTCGACTGCGAAGAAGGTCCTCCTCGACCACGAGGCCGAGGAGGGAGACCCGAAGGCGGCCAAGGCCGCGGAGGTCATCGACGACCCCACGGGCTTCCTTGCGGCGATCCAGGTGGCGATCACGCTCGTCGGGTTCTTCTCGTCCGCGTTTGCCGCGACGAACCTCTCCGGCCCGCTCGCGGGGTGGCTCGAGGGCTTCGGCATGTCCTCGGGCGGCGCAAACGCGCTGGCCACAGTGCTCATCACTCTGATCGTCTCGTACTTCTCCATCGTGGTGGGCGAGCTCGTGCCCAAGCGCATCGCCATGAGCGAGGCCGAGAAGGTCTCGAAGAGCGTGGCAGGCCCCATCGGCGGGTTCGCGACGGTCGCGCGGCCGCTGGTATGGCTCACGGGCGCAAGCGCGAACGGCCTTGCGAAGCTCATGCACGTGAAGAGCCCCGAGGACCGCCAGGACGTGTCCGAGGACGAGATCCGCTACATGGTGACGGACTCCGACGAGCTGACGGACACGGAGAAGTCCATGATCCACGACGTCATCGACCTGGGTGACGCCATCGCGCGCGAGGTCATGGTGCCGCGCGTGGACATGACGCTCATCGAGGACACGGCCACGCTGGGCGAGGCCCTGGACGTGATGCGGCGCACCGGCTACTCGCGACTGCCCATCTACCACCGCTCCGTGGACCGCGTGGTGGGCATCGCGCACATCAAGGACATCATCGGCCCCATCCTGAACGGAGCGAAGGACGAGCCCATCGTGCGCCACATGCGCGAGGCGGACTACGTGCCCGACACGAAGGACATCATCCCGCTGCTGTCCGAGATGCAGACCGCGCACGACCAGATGGTCATCGTGGTGGACGAGTACGGCGGCACGGCCGGCATCATCACGGTGGAGGACATCGTGGAGGAGGTCGTGGGCGAGATAGAGGACGAGTTCGACCCGGACAACAAGTACCTGACGCAGCTTTCCGACAGGGAGTGGCTCGTGGACGGCAGGTTCTCCATCGACGACGCCATCGAGCTTGGCTGGCCCATCGAGGACAGCGAGGAGTACGAGACCATCGCCGGTTTCGTGCTCGAGCTTGCGGACAAGCTGCCGCGCCCCGGCGACGTCTTCCACAAGGACGGCTACACGTTCCGCGTGCAGTCCATGCGCGGACGGCGCCTGGCCATGCTGCGCGTGACGGCGCCGGAGCCCAAGCAGGAACCCGCGGACGACGCCAAGGGCGAGAAGGACGCGCGCCGCGCCAAGGGCGAGAAGGACGCGGACGCGTCCGACTGACGCCCGGCCGCAAACCTGGCGCCTTTCTGCGCAGGTACGCGCAAGACCTGCGTGCCGCGCCCCAGTTTTACTACAATGAGAGTCACGTTCGAGTGAATACAGGCGGAAGGTCAAACCCGATGGCACAGCTCATGGACATCCAGCGCGTAGAGATTGGGCCAGAGAACCTCACTGCGCGCGTGCGCATGGCGGACGGCGCCCCGCTCATGACGAGCGAGGACCTGCAGGGCACCACGCGCGTCTATCGGCTTCTTCCGCACATCATCGAGCACGCCTGCCTGGGCGATGCCGGCGACACGTTCAAGGCGTGCATGGGCAACACCGAGCTCGCCCACCTGCTTGAGCACGTGACCGTGGAGCTCCTGGCGCAGACGGACATCGCCGGCGACATCACTTCCGGCCGCACGTTTCCCATCGAGGGCGACCCGCGCAGCTTCGACGTGGAGATCTCTTGCAAGGACGACGTGCTCACCGTCGCGGCGCTCTTGAGCGCGGTGTGGATTCTGGACTGGGCGTACACGGACGGCGGCGACCCCGTGCCGGACGTGGACGCGACGGTCGACGGTCTCAGGAACCTTGTCGCGTCGCTTGGCGACGAGCCCGGAACCTCTTACAAGGAGAAGGTCAAGGGCGAGATCCTGGCAGACGTACAGCGCGAGTACCAGGAGGCGCTCGCGATGCGCGAGCAGGAGATCGCCCAGCGCGAGGAGGAGATCGAGGTGGCGCGCTCCGAGGCGGAGGCCGCGGCGCGCGAGCGCGCGGAGCAGCGTGCCCGCGAGCGCGCGAGGCTCGAGGAGGAGCGCCGTCGCGCCGAGGAGGAGGCGCGTGCCGCGCAGGAGGCCGCGCGCCAGGAGGCGGAACGTGCCCGCCGCGAGCAGGAGGAGGCTGCGGAGGCCGCTCGTCGCGCGGAGGAGGACCGCCTGTTCGAGGAGGTCGCCCGCGAGGCCGAGCGCCGCACCACTGTGCTCATGCCGGACGAGGGCCGCGAGTCGCCGGAGGCCGTGCAGGCGTCCCGCGACCTGCCGGACGCGGCCGTCATCGAGTGGCAGCCAGAGGGCGTCGCGCCTGCGCCGCAGGCGGAGCCCGATCCCGACACCGAGCCCGAGCCTGACACCGAGCCCGACGCCACGCCTGGCGCGCCCGACGCGGGCGAGAAGGACGCGGCCCCGGCGCCGCAGCCCGCCCCCAACGACGAGCCCGCCCCAGAGCCTGAGGCCCGCTACGCGGCGCCGTGGGAGGACGAGCCCGGCCAGCCGGCGTCGCCCGCGGATGCGGAGCCACTGCCCGATGCAGCGAACACTTCGGAGAGCGAGGGGCATATTCCCGGTCCCCAAAGGGTACGATAGAGAAAACCTGCGCAGGCGGCGTCCTACGGTCACCACGTGTGCGGTAGTGCAGTAGTGCAAGGCTCGTTTGGATAGTAGGATGACTGGCGCATGCCAGGTTCTGAAGGAGGACGACATGAGCGCAAAGGGCGCATTCGGATTCGTTGCGGGTGGCATTCTTGGTGCGGCGGCTGGCGTGGTGGCGGGCATCCTGCTGGCACCGCGCTCCGGCGCGGAGAGCCGGGCCATGGCGGCAGACGCCATGAACGATGCCTGGGACACCGCGGTCGACTCCTACGAGCGCGGCTCCCGCGTGGTGAGCGAGAAGATCGGCTCCCGTCCCGGCATGGACGTCACGGCAGACGAGCTCCGCGCGAAGGTCGACCTCGCGCGCGAGCGCATGGAGCAGCTGCGCGATTCGCTGTCCGATGCGGTGACCACCACGTCCTCCCAGGTGCAGGACGTCGTCAACACCGCGGCGGACAAAGTCGTCTCCGCAAGCGACCACGCCGCTCCCGCCGGCGAGACCAAGGCGGAGGGCGTCCACGTCGAGGTAGTGGACGGCAACGCCGAGGAGTAGTCCTTCTCGTCCAAACGTACAGGAAGTCGGGCGTGGTGCGCACCCTGCACCACGCCCGCTGCATTAGGGCGCGGTGCCCGCATGGGGCGATGCGCATGGAGGTTGGTTCGATGCTTCGCGTCGCAGACGTCGTCGGTCTCAAGGTGTTCAAGGGCAAGAAGACCCGCAAGGGCGAGGAGAAGTACTCCAAGCTCGGCAAGGTGCACATGGCGGTGTTCTCGCCGGACGGCATGAGCGTCGTGGGCTTCACCGTCAAGCGGCCGGACATCGCCGGCATGGTCAAGCGCCCGGACTTCTTCATGGCGCGCGACGCGTTTGGCGTGATCGAGAAGGGCCTGCTGCTCACCAACGAGCGCGACGGCGTGGACGATCGCGCGCGCGAGCGCCTTGGGATCGACTGGGACGCGTGCATCATGTGGACCGGCATGGACGCCCGCACGTCGGACGGAAAGGACCTTGGCTACGTCAACAACGCCGCGTTCGACGCGCACACCGGCAAGGTGCAGAGGTTCTGCGTGGGCGACGGCAGCGTTGCGCAGTCGCTCGTGGGCTCGCTCGAGATTCCCGCGGACATGGTGCGCGGCTACAGCAAGGGCTACATGATCGTCGACCCCGAGGCGGCCAACCTCAAGCTCAGCGGAGGCGCGGCTGCCGTCGCGGGCGAGGGCTACGCAAAGGCAAAGGTGGCTGGCAAGAAGACCGTCAAGAAGGCCGGGGCCGCCGCGTCCGTCGCCGTGGACAAGGGGTCGTTCGCGCTCGGCCGTGCGCTTGGCAAGGCAAAGCGCGCCATAGACGACGCCCGCGCCGATGCCGCGCAGGAGGAGGCGCCGCAGGAGCAGCTTCCCGCAAGGCAGGCGGCAGACGTGAGCGTGGCCGCCCCCAGCGCTCCCGCGTCGCTGCGCATGTCGCAAGACGAGCGCGAGCAGCGCGCGGACCACGTGAAGACGTACGCCCCCGCGGGCGAGAAGGGCACGGCCTCTGCCGCCGGCGCGCCCTCTGCCGCGGAAGCCGCCACAAAGCCGCGGCCCGCAAGGCCGGCAGCCGCAGGCAAGCCGGCGGCAAAGAAGGCGCCCGCGAAGCCTGCCAACAAGAAGAAGTCCACCTCTGACGCAGCCGCACGCGCCGTCGGCAAGGAGCTGGGCAAGATGGGCAGCATGTTTGGCTCGTTCATGGACGAGTACAAGAAGGCAAGCAAGTAGCAGGCGACGTGCCCGCGGGCAGGCGACGTGCCCGCGCCGCCTGCTAGAACCCCAGCGCCTGCAGCACGAACATGATGATGGTGAACACGGTCACCGCCACGATCGTGAGCCAGGTCAGGCCGTTCCACACGCGCCCGTTTGCGTGGCCGCGCATCACGTGGCGGTCGCTTGCGATAAACACCATGCACACCAGCAGGATGGGCAGCATCACGCCGTTGATGACCTGCGAGACCATCATGATGCCAAACAGGCTCACGTTGGGAATCATGATGATGACGGCGGAGAGTATGGTGATGGCCGTGATGATGCCGCGGTAGACCGGTGCCTCGCGCCACGTGCGGTCCGCGCCGCGCTCCCAGCCAAACGCCTCGCACACCGCGCTCGCGGTGATGCCCGGCAGCACGCATGCTGCAAGGAACGAGGCTCCTACCAGGCCAATCGCAAACAGGAGCGACGAGTACTGCCCCGCGAGCGGCACAAGCGCCTTCGCGGCGTCCGCGGCGGTGTCGATTTTGATGCCCGCGGGAAACAGCACCGTTCCCGTGGTGAGGATGATGAACCACGTGACGATCTCCGCCGCGATCGCGCCCGATATGTTATCCACGCGCTGGCCGGGGATGTCGCTTGCGTCCAGGTTCTTCTCCACCACGTTGCTCGACACCATGAAGATCATGTACGGCGATATCGTGGTGCCGATGTTCGCCACCAGAAGCGACACGTAGTGCGGGTCGCTCGAGAAGCTGGGCACCGCGGTTGCGTGCAACGCCGCGAGCCAGTCCGGCTTCGCCAGGAAGCCAGCCGCAATGTAGGTCAGGAAGACGCAGCTCAGCGCAAGGAGCACCTTCTCGATCCTGCGATACGAGCCGCTCATGGACAGCATCCACGTCACAAGCGCGCTCACGGGCACGCTCACCTGCAGAGGCACGCCAAACAGCTGCATGCCAGAGGCGATGCCTGCAAACTCGGACAGCGTGACGGCAAAGTTCGACACAATAAGCGAAAGCATCGCCACGGCGCTCACGCGCACGCCAAAGCGCTCGCGAATGAGCGACGCAAAGCCCTTGCCCGTGGCGCAGCCCATGCGCGCGGACGTCTCCTGCACCACTATAAGCAGCAGGCACATGATGGGCACGGTCCAGATCATGCCCAGCCCGTAGCTTGCGCCCGTGGTGGAGTACGTCGCGATGCCGCCGGCGTCGTTTCCCGCAAACGCGGTCAGGAGCCCCGGCCCCATGGACGCAAGTATGGCTGCCAGCTGCGTCTTCCTGCGCGCGTCCGTCTTGCCCGCCATGCTATGCACCCCAGACGCCCAAAAGGACGCAGCAGACAACTGCAAACACCACAAGCGCGATGACCATGGAGACCAGGGAAAGCGTCATGCCCGAGGTCTCCAGGTTCTTCTCGTCACGCTTCCTCAGCACCGTGAGGTAGACGGGAATGCTGGCGAAGGATATCAGGATGCTCACGACGGCGGCGCTCACGCCCCTGGACGTAGCGGCAAACGCGCCGACGGTGTTGCCGAGCACGTTCGTCACGAGGGCCATCCCCACAAGGCCCACCAGCGCAGAGAACACGATGCCAAGCCCCAGTCCCTTCAGCACGAAGCCCAGGGTGGACGGCGTGTCCTCGTCGTCCGGGTCGTACTCCAGAAACGAGCTCGTCGCGTAGCTCGCCGCGTCGTTCGCGGCGATCACGGCCACGGGCAGCGCCGTCGTCAGCAGCAGCGCGTTCGCGGCGCCCAGGGTGGGCGAGAAGAACGTGGCCAGCGCGGCCGCGCCCACCATCCAGAAGAAGAACCACGCCTCGTTGCGCATGAGCCATACCAGGCCCTCGAGGCTGCGGTGGTCGTCGGAGTCGCTCGTGGTGGCGCCGGCGATGCGCAGGTCCTCCGCGTGCTCGTCCTCCAGGACGTCGAGCGCGTCGTCCACGGTCACGATGCCCAGCAGGCGCTTGTTGTCGTCAACCACGGGCAGCGCCACCAGGTTGTACTTGGCGATGTCCTCCGCCACGTCCTCCTGGTCCTCGTCCGGGCTCGCGGTGATGAGGTCGTCGTCGATCGCGATGGCGGAAAGCCTGTCCGTGGGGCTCGCGATCGCGAGCGCCTTCAGGGTGACGACGCCAGAGAGGCGGCCGTCCTCGTCCGTCAGATAGATGTAATAGACGGTCTCGAAGTCATCCTCCAGGTTGCGGAGCTTCTCGACGGCGTCCGCCGCGGTCGCGTCCTCCGGAAGCGACACCACCTCGGACGTCATGATGCGGCCAGCGGTGTCCTCGCGGTATCCCAGCAGCTGGCGAATGGCCTTCTGCTCCTTCACGCCCATCAGGCGCAGCAGCTTCTCGGCCTTGTCGTAGTCCAGCTCGCTCACGAGCTCCGCCGCGTCGTCCGGGTCCATCTCGGACAGCATGCGCGACGCGTCCGTCTCCTCCATGTCGCCCATGATCTCGGCGGCCATGGCGTCGTCGTCAAACTCGGCCATCGTCTCGCTGGCCTGCTCGTCGTCCAGCTGGGCAAACACCTGCCCACGCAGGCGCGGGTCAAGCCGCTCCAGGATGTCCGCGATGTCCGCGGGGTGCATGTCGTCCAGCGTCTTGTGCGATACGGAAAGCTTCACGTTGGAAAGGTCCCTGTCCAGCAGGTCCATGTAGTTCCACGCGATGATCTTCTCGGGGATGGGCTTTCCCAGCGCGCGAGAGATCTTCAGCACCACGCGCTCGAAGCCGGGGGAAATAGAGCGCAGCAGCCCGCGGATGCCTACCTCAGCGCCCAGCAGGCGCAGCTGAGAAGAGCTCGTGTCGCTCAGCTTCAGGTCGTTCACGCGCACGACGCGCAGGCCGCGCGTGTCGACGATCTGCTTGTTCAGGAGATCTCGCGCCACGAGGACCTCGTTCGGCTGCAGGTACGAGAACCTGATGTCGGTCGCGACCACCTTCAGCTGCACCTTGTCGTCGTCGAACGAGTCCACGTACTTGCGCCAGCTGATCATGAGCGGCGTCTTGCCGGGGCCCTCCACGGCAAGCGCCGTCACGCGCGGAAACACCTCGCCCGTGGCGATGCCAAGGTCGTTCACCTTGCCGATCTTCTCGCCGTCGAGGTCGTAAACGGGATTGCCCAGCATTTGGGACAGATAGATCATGCGTGCTCCTTAGTTGGTATGCAGCGCGCCGGAAGCGCGGCGCGGCGACTCCAGAACCACCCTCCGGCGCTACCAACTGGGCACGCCCGAGGGTCATCGACTGTGAGGTCGAGGTTTCATCAATGACCCTTCTCGTAGACTGCAGATGCGCCCGCCTGTGTGGCGAGCCATGAAAACCGTACGTATTGTACACGCGAACGGGCAGGTTTCTGCAACGGTAGTGCAAGCAGAATGCAAGGTGCACAAAACCGCGCGCAAAAAGGGGAGAAGAACGGCCGCGGCGGCTCGTCCTTCTCCCCTTGGGGAAAGTTTGATGCGATTGCGACGCTGGTATTGCGACGCTAGAACTTGACCTGCGGGGCCTGGCGCGCGGAGGCGTCCGTCACCTCGAAGCCCTGGCGCGTCTTGAACTTGGAGCCGGCCACGATGTTGCCGGGGAAGGTCTCGATCGCGTTGTTGTACTCCAGCACGCAGTCGTTGAAGCTCTGGCGCGCATAGACGATCTTGTTCTCCGTCTCTGCGAGCTCTGCCTGCAGCTGCTGGAAGTTGGCGTTCGCCTTGAGGTCTGGGTACGCCTCTGCCACGGCAAACAGCGACTTCAGGGTGCCGCTCAGGACGTTGGAGGCCTCCATCTTGCCCTCGGGCGTGGTCGCGCTCATGACGGCGGAGCGCGCCTGCGTCACGGCCTCGAGCGTCTTGGACTCGTGCGCGGCGTAGCCCTTAACGGTCTCCACCAGGTTGGGGATGAGGTCGTTCCTGCGCTGCAGCTGGGCGTCGATGGTCTGCCACGCGTTGTCGCAGCGGTTGTCCTTCTGGACGATCCCGTTGTAGAGCGAGATGAACCAGAGCGCTAGCACGACCACGATCGCGATGATGACAATGGCAAGCGGCATGGGGCTTCCTTCCTGTGGGAGGTTGGTCTGTAGGCAGAGTATACCCAGACTGGACGCGTTGGTCTTGCGGGCGAAAAAACGTCTTCGGCAGGGGGTTGGCCCGGCGATGGAAAGCATTTCCGGACGTTACGCCAAACGCGCTCCCTTGGCCTTTGCAAGGGCCCTGAGCTTGGGATCTTCCCTCTCCATGAACACGGTGTCAAAGTCAGAGGGGCTTGCGTAGCGATGTGTGCCCCGCACGCCGAACTTGCTGCTGTCTGCCAAGAGGAAGCGATGCGCGGAGTTGCGCATGACCGTCTGCTTCACAAGGCGGTCGTCCATGTCGAAGGTGCTCACGGAGCCACGCGCGAGGTCCACCCCAAGCGCGCCCAGGAACGCCTTGTCGAAGCTGATCGGTTCGAGCATCGCGCAGGTCGCCGCGCCCAGAAACCCGTTGAACTCGCGGTTGACGCTGCCGCCGGTGCCGATGACCGTGAGCCCCTCGTTGGCGGAGAGCTACTGCAGCGCGTCGATCCCGTTGGAGACCACGACGCAGCGCCGGTGGCCTTGTGCCAGCAGCCGCGCGAGCGCGAGCGTCGTGGTCGAGATGTCGATGAAGATGGTCTCGCCGTCCACGATCTGCTCGTACGCCTTGAGCGCGATGGCGCGCTTCTGCTCTGGCCGGACGCCCAGGCGCCCCCGCAGGTCGTGCTCCGGCGCGGTCGCGACGCTCGTGGCGCCGCCGTACACGCGCCGCAGCATACCCTCCCCGTCGAGCCGGCGCAGGTCCTTGCGGATGCAGTCCGGCGTGACGCGGAAGTTCTGCGCAAGCTCCGACACCGTGACGCGCCCGCGCTGCGAGACGAGTGCGACTATGGCGTCCTGTCTTTCTCGCGCGAACATGGCACCTCGATACAAAACAATAGGAAACGATAGTCACGTACAGACAAAAGGTAGCAGAAGTAAAGGAACGAGCGAGAAAAACGCAGGTAAAACTATACGAAAATCAACCTTGAAACGTAGCGCAAACCGATTGAAAGCAATATAGAATGGGGCTGAGAAAGCGCATGAGGCGAAAGGCAAACGAAAGGGAGGACCCCGTGGACGACTTCGAGCTCTACCTTGACACCGCGGACATCGACGCAATCAAGGAGCTGGACCAGATCCTGAACGTGCAGGGCGTCACCACCAACCCAAGCATCCTGGCGAAGACCGGCGAGGACCCGCTGGTTGCCGTGCAGAAGATAATCGACTACTTCGATCCGGAGCAGAAGATCTTCATGCAGGTGGTATCCACGGACCTGCAGGGCATCCTGGACGAGGCGCACTTCATAGCGTCGCTCAGGCCCAAGAACATGTGCCCGAAGATCCCCGTGAGCCACAATGGCCTCAAGGCCATCAAGCAGCTGGAGTCCGAGGGCATCCAGTGTCTGGCGACCTCGATCTACAGCGCGGACGCCGGTTTCATGGCGGCGCACAACGGCGCGGAGTACCTGGCGCCCTACGTAAACCGCATGTGCAACTACGGCGGCGGGATGCAGGACGTCTGCGACCTGGTGGACATGCTCGCGATGCAGAACTCCAAGACGAAGGTGCTTGGCGCCTCGTTCAAGAACACGGACCAGGTGCACGCGCTGATCGCGGCGGGCATGCAGGCCGTGACGCTGCCGGTGGACGTGGCGTACAACATGATCGGCCACCCCGGCGTGAAGATCGCGGTGGACGAGTTCACCGCCAACTGGCAGAAGGCCTACGGCCGCACGACGCTTCGCGCGTAGACGCTGCCGCACATATATATAAAGCGCAAACCAACGGGGGCCTGCCGAGTGCGGGCCCCCGTTCTTCTCGCCGCGGGCGCCACGCGCGGAGGCTGCGCGCGAGGGCTACAGGGGGAGCGAGCGGTACGTGGGTATGCCCATGCGTCGGAGCGAGTCGAGCACGACGGGGTCTTTGGAATCCGTGACCACGGCGGAGAAGTCCTTGAGCGAGGCAAAGCGAAACAGGCCCTTGACCTCGAACTTTCTTGCGTCCGCAAGGAGGAACTTGTAGGACGCGTTATGAATGACGCGCTCCTTTACGGAGCCGCTGTCGATGTTGTTGCAGGTGACTGCCGCGAGGTCCAGGTTGACGCCGCTTGCGCCGATGAACGCCTTCGAGAAGAGCAGCGGCTCGAGCATGCTGATGGTGGTGTCGCCCACGAAGCCATTGAGCTGGACGTTGAGGTAGCCGCCCGTGCCGAGGGCGGTGACGTGCTTGAGGTTCGAGAGCTTCTGCAGCACCTCGATCATGTTGGTGGTGACGATGACCTGCTTGTCGCCGCGGGCGATGAGGTCGGCGAGGAAGGTGTTCGTGCGCGATATGTCGAGGAAGATGGAGTCGCCGTCGTGAATCTCGAGGTAGGCCCTCTTCGCGACGGCAAGCCTGCCGGCGTCCTCGTCGCTCAGCGAGGCGACGGGCATCTGGGGGATGGCGCCTTGCGTGGCGCCGCGGGCGCCCTGCGGCGAAGGCGCCTCGTCCTTCTCGCCAATGCGCGTGGCGCCGCCATACACGCGGTTGCACTTGCCTTCCTTCGCAAGCGCCTGCAGGTCCTTGCGGATGCTGTCCACTCCCACGCCAAAGCGGGACGCGAGGTCGTCGACCTCCACTCGACCGTAATGGTCGAGAAGGTCAAGAATCTTTGCGCGACGCTCGCCTCGGAACAAGGGATACCTGCCTCTCTGGAAGCCTTAGGAATAGTAGCGTGTCGCCCGCCAGAGACATAAAGACGACACTTACAGCTTAAAACTGGAACAAACTTGGAACAAGCGGAAGAAACTGGAAAAACTAGGTTGCAAATCTGGAAAAACCTGGAATAGAATATGGACGTTCTAAGAAACGTGCAGGATGAAACGAAATTGGCCAATGAGGAATTATGATGCCTTCAAATTTCATCCACACGGAAACGAAGGAGTTCACATGGCGCTCACTATGTCAGACATGCTCAAGCGCGAGAACGTTCAGATCGTCGACTCTTGCAAGGATTGGGAGGACTCGGTCCACGTGGCGGTTCAGCCGCTCGTCGACGGTGGCTATGTGAAGCCCGAGTACATCGACGGGATCATCCAGAATGCCAAGGAGCTTGGTCCCTACTTCGTTCTGGTCCCTGACCTGGCGCTGCTGCACGCCCGCCCCGAGCAGGGCGCGATCAAGAAGCAGCTCGCCGTCACCGTCGTCCGCAAGGGCGTCGAGTTCAAGAAGGGCGAGCCGTGCCGCGTGCTCGTCACCCTGGCCGCGGAGGACTCTGACTCGCACATCGACGTCATGAGGATTCTGGCCAGCATGTTCGCGGACCCCGCGAACATCGAGAAGGTCGCTACCGCCGAGACTGCGGACGACGTCTATAGCCTGTTCGTCAATTTCCCCGCTGCATAACGAGGACGGCTGGGAGTTGGTGTAGGGAACTGTAAGTAAGTACGAGTTAAAAAGGGGGAATCATGGCAGTACTTGGGTTTATTGTCAACATTCTGTCTACGCCGGCAATTCTTGTCGGCCTGCTCGCCCTTCTGGGTCTTGTCCTTCAGGGCAAGCCTGCGGAGGACGTGCTCAAGGGTACCATCAAGACCATCGTTGGCTTCCTGGTCCTTGGTGCAGGCTCTTCGTTCCTGCAGTCCGATTCGCTGCTGGCCTTTGGCCAGGTCTTCAACTACGCCTTCAACATGCAGGGCGTCGTTCCCAACAACGAGGCGGTCGTCGCTGACGCACTGAAGAACTTTGGCTCCGACTCCGCCATCGTCATGGCCTGCGGCATGGTGCTCAACATCGTCCTCGCGCGCTTCTCCCGCATGCCGTACATCTTCCTGACTGGCCACCACACGCTGTACATGGCCTGCATGCTCACCGTCATCCTCGGCGGCGCAGGCGGCCTCACCGGTCCCGCGCTGTGGCTTGCGGCCGGCAGCATCCTTGGCCTCATCATGGTGCTGTCCCCGGCCTACTGCCAGGTCACCTATCGCAAGGTGACCGGTGGCGACGCGATCGCGCTTGGTCACTTCGGCGGCATCGGCTACTGGTTCGCGGGCGTGATTGGCAAGCTCTTCGCCAAGGATCCCAACCGCAAGAGCACCGAGGAGATCAACTTCTCCAAGCGCCTCATCTTCCTGCGTGACACCACCGTCTCCATCGGCATCACCATGTTCTTCCTGTTCCTCATCGTGACCGGCGTTGCCGTCGCCCGTGGCATCCTCAACGTCGACCCCACGAACGAGGCCTACTCCCACCTCGGCGTCCTCCTGAACTACAACCAGGAGACCACGACGAACTGGATCGTCTGGTGCATTACCGCCGGCCTGTCCTTCTCTGGTGGCGTCTACATCATCCTGTCCGGCGTCCGCCTGATCATCGGCGAGATCGTCCCCGCCTTCAAGGGCATCGCTGACAAGCTCGTCCCCGGCGCCAAGCCCGCCCTGGATTGCCCCGTCGCCTTCACCTACGCTCCCAACGCCGTCATCATCGGCTTCCTGTCCTCGTTCGTCGGCGGCATCGTTGGCCTGCTCATCCTCGTGGGCGTGAACGCCGCGATCCCCGTTGCCCTCATCCTCCCCGGCGTCGTTCCCCACTTCTTCTGCGGCGCTACCGCAGGCGTCTTCGGCAACGCCGAGGGTGGCCTGAAGGGCTGCATCGCCGGCGCCTTCGCACACGGTCTGCTCATCACCTTCCTTCCCGCCATCTGCATGCCCGTCTTCACGAACCTCGGCTACACCGGAACCACCTTCTCTGACGCCGACTTCTCCTGGCTGGGCATCGTGTTCGGCAACCTCGTCCACTTCGCCGGCGGCGCCGTCCTGGTGATCATCTGCGTCGTGCTCTACCTGCTGCCGATCATCTACAACTTCGTGGCTCCCAAGAAGGAGGCCAAGGAGGCGTAGTCTGCCGATGCGCTCGGCAAGGCGTCTCTAGCTCTCGCGAGCTTCCGGGGCCGGGGACCTCAGGTCTCCGGCCCCTTTTCACGCTTTGCGGTGGCTCGATGGCGGCAGGCGGCAGCCGCTCGCCATCGGGGACACAATGGGTAAGATAGGTTTCAAATCCGTTTCGTTGCCACAGGGGCGGCGAAGGTTCTCAAAAAGGAGAATGCAAGATGGCTATCCACAAGATTCTGTGCTGCTGCGGATCTGGTCTGGGCTCCAGCCTCATTGTCCACATGAACACCGAGGAGGTCGTCAAGAAGCTCGGCCATCCCGAGATCGAGGTTGACCACTCCACGATTTCCGACATCCACGAGGGCGCCGCGGACCTGTTCGTCGTTGGCGGCGACCTGGCCGACTTCGTCAACAACGTTCCCGACGACAAGAAGATCGTCCTCAAGAACATCCTCGACAAGAACGAGCTCGAGGAGAAGCTGAAGGCCCACCTCGGATAGCGGCGCTTTCAAGGCCAGGCACCCAGGGCGCCTGGCCGCTTTGTGAGAAGAGCAAAAGGAGTGAAAGTGGAAGAAAAGCAGTACAACGACATCAAGCTGCTTGCGGCCAAGGTGCGCCGCGACGTTGTCGCGATGCTCCAGCACCGCGGCTACGGCCACGTCGGCGGGTCCCTCTCGCTGGTCGAGGCCTACGCGGTCCTCTATGGCAAGCAGATGAAGTACGATCCCAAGAACCCGAAGTGGGAGGAGCGCGACCGCATCGTCCTGTCGAAGGGCCACGCCGGCCCTGTGGCGTACTCCACCCTCGCCGAGGTCGGCTTCTTCCCGACCGAGTGGCTGTACACCCTGAACGACGGCGGCACGAGGCTCCCGTCCCACACCGACCGACTGAAGACCCCGGGCATCGACGCGACCACGGGCTCGCTTGGCCAGGGCACCTCCGAGGCCGTGGGCATCGCGCTTGCGCTCGACAAGAAGGGCTCCGACGTCTACACGTACCTGTTCGTGGGCGACGGCGAGCTCAACGAGGGCCAGTGCTGGGAGTCCTTCCAGTTTGCCGCGGCGAACAAGCTGCACAATCTCATCGTGTTCATCGATGACAACAAGCGCCAGCTCGACGGCTGGACGAAGGACGTCATGAACCCGTTCGACATCGCCGAGAAGATGCGCGCGTTCGGCTTCAACACCCAGAAGGTCGATGGCCAGGACATCGTCGCCGTGGACGCGGCCATCACCGAGGCGAAGCAGAACAAGAAGTCCGCCAACTGCATCGTCCTCGACACCGTGAAAGGCGCGGGCATCCCGTACTTCGAGAACACCGAGTCCAACCACTCCATGAAGTGGAACAACGACGAGATCAACGCCGCGACCGACGAGGCGATCAAGAGGCTCAACGAGGAGATCGAAGGGGGTGAGGCGTAATGTTCAAGCTCGCAGAGGACTTCGGCGCCGCAGGCACCCCGTATCGCGACGCCTTCAACAACACCCTCATCGATGTCATCAAGAACGACGATAGGGTGTACATGCTCGAGGCCGACCTCGGCGGCGCCTCCGGCACGCTCAAGATCCAGAAGGAGTGCCCCGGCCACTTCGTCGAGATGGGCATCTCCGAGCAGGACATGATGGGCACCGCGGCGGGCATGAGCTCCGAGGGCCTGATTCCCTTCGTGCACACCTTTGGCCCGTTCGCGACGCGTCGCGCCTTCGACCAGGTCTACCTGTCCGGCGGCTATGCGCACAACACCATCAACATCTGGGGCTCCGACCCCGGCTTCACGGTGGGCGCAAACGGCGGCACCCACACCACCTGGGAGGACATGGCGCTCATGCGCACCATCCCCGGAGCCGTCGTGTGCGACGCGGCGGACCCCGTCCAGATGGCCTGGATCGTTCGCGAGTTCGCGAAGACCCCCGGCATCAACTACGTGCGTGCCGGCCGCAAGGCGTCGTACAAGGTGTACGCGGAGGGCTCGACGTTCGAGCTCGGCAAGGGCAACGTCATCAAGCAGGGCTCCGACGTGCTCGTCATCTCGCAGGGACAGCTGCTGAAGGACGCGATGGAGGCCGCGAAGTCCCTGGACGAGCAGGGCATCTCCACCGAGGTCGTCGACATGTTCTGCGTGAAGCCGCTCGACGTCGACCTGCTCCTGAGCGAGGCCGCCGGCAAGAGGGCAGTCGTCACGTTCGAGAACCACGGTGTCATTGGCGGCCTGGGCGACGCATGCGCGTCCGCGCTTATGGAGGCCGGCGTGTCCGTGCCGTTCAAGCGCCACGGCGTCGTCGAGAGCTTCGGCCAGGTTGGTACCATGGACTGGCTGCAGAAGGAGTTCAAGCTGACCGCAGCCGACCTCGAGCAGACCGTCAAGGCCCTTCTCGCCTAGGCGGGAGTTGGCACTGCGCCTGAGTGGCGCAAGGCATATGCAAGACAAGTCGGGGCGTCGTCCGATGTGGACGGCGCCCCGACTCAAGAGCCCGGCGGAGCCGGGCGGCGTGGCAATGGCGGAGGGAGAGGGATTCGAACCCTCGGTACGGGAACCCGCACGGCGGTTTTCAAGACCGCTGCATTCAACCACTCTGCCATCCCTCCGTGGTCAAGTGGATATATCCTAACGCATAAAGTTAGAAAACGTAAGCGAGGATGCGGTGGTGGACAAGAGGGACGCGACTCCCGCGGCAGAGGCCGCTACCCCGGACGAGGGCTTCATGCGGCTGGCGCTTGACGAGGCGCGCGCGGCTGCCGCGGAGGACGAGGTGCCCATTGGCGCGGTCGTCGTGTGCGACGGGCGCGTGGTGGCGCGCGCCCACAACCGACGCGAGCTGGACGAGGACCCCTCCGCGCACGCCGAGTTCAGGGCGATGGTGGACGCGTCGCGCGCACTGGGGCGCTGGCGCCTGACGGGCTGCACCGTGTACGTGACGCTGGAGCCGTGCCTCATGTGCGCCGGGCTCATGGTGAACGCGCGCGTGGACCGCTGCGTGTACGGCGCGCCGGACCCAAAGGGCGGCGCGCTGGGGACGCTTTACGACGTGAGCCACGACGCGCGGCTGAACCACGAGTTCCGGGTGACGCCCGGCGTGCTGCAGGGGGAGTGCGCGGCGGTGCTGCGCGAGTTCTTCCGCGCGAAGCGCGCCGCCCGCAAGGCCGCCGCGCGCCGTTCGGATGCCGGCGACGCGGGCCACGATGCGTCCATTGGCGAACAATAGACGCATTCCGCGGTACGAGAGGTTTCGTTCTTCTCGGATATCCGCTATCTTTCTTTTATCTTTGTGCATGCGACGAAGGGGTATGGATGAAAGAGTGGTTCGATGCGCAGGATGTTCGCGAGGCGCGCGAGAGGATCAGCCCGTGGGCGCGCGTGACGCCACTTGAGCAGTCCATCTACCTTGACTACGCGGACCGCAACTACCAGTTCAAGCTCGAGAGCCAGCAGCTGGGCAAGAGCTTCAAGATTCGCGGCGCGCTGAACACCATCTCGCAGCTGTCTGACTACGAGAAGCGCCACGGCGTGGGCACGGTCTCGACGGGAAACCACGGCGTGGCGGTGGCCATCGCGGCCCACGTGCTGGGCATTCCGGACTGCTCCGTGGTGGTGCCGCTGGGCACGCCGCACGCGAAGACGGACCGCATCCGGTTCTATGGTGCGCGCTCGATGATGCTGGGCGCGGACTACGACGACGCCCTGACGCTTGGCATCAACTACATCGACCGAGCAGAGATGTTCTATGTAGACCCGTTTGAGCACGACACGCGCGTGTATGCGGGCCAGGGCACCATCGGCCTCGAAATCATGGAGCAGAACCCGGACGTCGACACGATCGTGGTGCCCATTGGCGGCGGCGGGCTGTGCACGGGCATCGCCGTGGCCGCGAAGTCCGTCAACCCCAACGTGCGCATCGTGGGCGTACAGACGGAGGCCTGCCCCGCGATGGTGGACTCCATCCGCGACGGCGTGTGTTACAGCCGCTTCCCCACGGAGGGCGACACGGTGTGCGAGGCCATCGTGGGCGGCATCGGCGAGATCGCCTTCGACATGCTGCCGAGCCTGATAGACGACATCGTGGTGGTGAGCGAGAAGAGCATCCGCTCCGCGTTCAAGTTCATGATCGAGCGCGAGCAGCTCTCCGTCGAGGCGGGGAGCGCCATGGTGGTGGCCGCGGTGCGCGAGTTCCCGGAGCGCGTGGGCGGCAAGAACGTTGCCCTGGTGATCAGCGGCGGCAACCTGGACATCAACATTCTTACGAGCGTGCTTGCGGAGGACTTCGAGGAGTAGCGCCAGGTCGCGCGTGACAAGTCCCAAGACTTTGGGTTGCTGCAAACTGATGCCAGAAATGCGCTGGCATGGTCTGTCTTTCAGCAATCTCCATTAAATATGCATGCGCTTACCGAAAATTATCGGATGGCGCATACGTGGCTGTTCGAGACCGTGTAAAAGTGAACCTAGGCTGAAGTATTCGTCGTTCGCACTCGTTCGGCGACAGTTTGGGAGGGCGGTCTCATGTCTGGCAGAAGAGGGCATTACTTCAAGCGCTCAGAGGGTGGAGGATGGAGGCTTGCGCTCTCCATCCTGCTTTCTGTCTCGATGGTCACCTCGACGGTGCCCGTCTCGGCGCTGGCCGAGGCGGCGGACGAACTGCAGGAGTCTGCAGCGGCTACCGCCGTCGAGCCGGAGACCGATGCGGCGACCACGGAGTCCGAGGGCACCGTGCAGGAGGGGGCGACTGTGGCGGAGCCCGCGCAGTCGGCTCCGGCTGCAACTGAGACGCAGCAGCAGACGACGGCCACGGACGCGAGCGCGCAGGCCGAGCAGCCCACCGTGCAGGCGCAACCGACGGAGACGACCACCACGGAGACGTCCGCGGCGACGACCGAGCAGACTGCCGCCACTGACTCCGCGGACGCGTCCGGCCAGGCAGACGCCGCCGACGAGGCGTATCCGGAGGTCACGCTCACGGCCAATGCGGGAGCCACGCAGGTAACCGTGCACGCGGCGCAGGGCGTCCTGCCCAAGGGCGTGCAGCTCACCGCCAGCGAGGTAAGTCCCGACTCCGTCCGCGACGCCGTGTCCGACGCGGCCGAGGCGGCCGGTCGCGAGGTCGAGTCCCTCAAGGCGATCGACGTCAAACTCCTGGATGCCGACGGAAATCAGATCCAGCCCAACGGCGCCGTGGAGGTGAGCTTCTCCAACACCGGCGTGACCGGCGACAAGGTCGACGTGTACCACATGGACTCCGTCGGCGCGGAGCCCACCAAGATTGCGGGGGACGTCTCCGCCAACCCGACGGTCAGCGCCACGCACTTCTCCATCTATATCGTGACCGGCGAGAACGAGCCCGCCGTCGCGACCTACCAGTTCTACGGTGCCGATGGCAAGGTGATGAACGAGCAGAAGGTCAAGGACGGCGAGACCGTCTACGCGCCGGACTCCCCGTCGCTCACCGGGCACAAGTTCCTGGGCTGGACCCTCACCAAGGACGGCACGAGCGCGGACTTCCTGCCCGTGGGCACGGCGTCCACGACTGTGAAGGTCCCCGCGAGCGGGACCGTTGCCGTGTACCCCGTGTTCGAGGTGTCGCACACCGTCAGCTTCATGGATGACCAGGGACGCGTGAGCACCACGCGCACCTGCGGCACCGGCGAGACGGTGAGCGTCTCTGACGTCACCATCCCCCTGCCCTCCACCAAGGGCGTCACCGGCTGGTACACCTCCAAGGAGGCGGCGGACTCCCAGGACGCCAGCGCGAAGATCGAGTCATACACCTTCGAGAGCGACGACTCCGCGGACGTGACCCTCTGGCCCCACATCGAGGGTGGCAACTACGTGACGTTCGACTCGCAGGGTGGCACGTACGTGGCGCCCGAGTTCGCCATCAAGGGCACGACCGTGAGCAAGCCCACGGACCCGACCCGCAAGGGCTACACCTTCGAAGGGTGGACCACCAAGGAAGATGCCACCACGGCCAACTGGGACTGGGACACCAAGATTACCGAGGCGACCACGCTCTACGCCGTGTGGGCCCCTGCCAAGACCACCTACACGGTGGTCATCTGGAAGCAGTCGGTGAACGATTCCAAGGACGCCACCGACGCGAAGAAGACCTGGGACTTCGCCGAGGCCGCAACGCGCAACGCCACCACGGGCGATAGCGTCAGTCCGTCGAGTGCCGACAAGAACAAGAGCTGGACGGGCTTCTCGCTCAACACCAGCCTCACGGACAAGAACGTGACGGTCAAGGGTGACGGTACCACCGTCGTGAACGTGTACTACGACCGCGAGATGCGCACGATTCGGTACCGCGTTGACGGAAAGACCTACAAGACCATGACCGGTCTGTACGGGCAGACGCTCGCGCAGAACAATTACACGTGGCCGACCGAGTACGACTGGTACGACGACGAAGATACGCAAGTGACCTTCCTGGATGCCTTTCTGGATGCCAACGCCACGCTCGTCCTTCGTGGCAAGAAACCGCAGGGGGGACAATACACCATAAGCCACTACAAGCAGAACGTGGACGGCTCCTGGCCGTCGATGGCGACCAACTCCACGGAGAGTTCCGACGGCACGTGGTACTTCACCAACAAGTACAACGGGTTCACCATCAGCTCCTACCGGATCGGCATCGGTAGGTGGCATCCGGTGACTGCCGGCGATTCGGTATCCATTACGGGCAACCTGCAGGTTCGCTACAGCCGCAACTCCTATACGCTGTCCTTCTATAACTACAACACCACCTCGCGCGAGGAGAGCGTGAGGTACGGGGGCTCCCTTGCGAGCTATGCGAGCTACACGCCTGCCCGGCCGGACGGCGTCGACTCCGCGTACGAGTTCCAGGGCTGGTACAAGGACAGCGCCTGCACGCAGGCGTTCGACTTCTCGACCGAGACCATGCCCGCGGCCGGCCTCACGCTGTACGCCAAGTGGGCGCCTCCCACCAAGAAGGTCACCGCGCACCTCTCCATGAATACGGGCGGCACGGACGTAACCAGCTCCGACATTGACTATGGGACCACCATTTCTGCCGAGGACCTGCCCAGCGTCGTGACCTCCGACAGCAAGACCGTCTTCTCCGGCAACGCGTCCAAGGGCACCATCACCCTTCCTGCCGGCGCCGAGTGGGCCGGTTGGGCGACCTACCAGGACGGGCGGTTCGTCATGTACAACTTCGACACGCTCGTGCAGAGCGACGTCGAGCTCTACCCGTTCTGGATCACCACCGACGTCTACTCCGTCGTCTACGACGCCAACGGCGGCACCGGTTCCGTGACGGACCCCACCAAGTATGACCTGTACGCGGACGCCCGCGTGCTGTCCGCCGACGGCCTCACGGCCCCTGAGGGCAAGGTCTTCCTGGGGTGGAACACCGCCCAGGATGGCTCCGGCACCTCCGTGGGAGTCGGGACCAAGCTGCGCATCTCCGAATACACGGACGCGAACCACAATGTGACGCTGTACGCGCAGTGGGGCGAGAAGCCCAAGACCGCCTCGCTCACCTACGATGCCAACTATCCGGCGGATGCCGGCATGACGGCGGCTACCAAGACGGTCCTCGAGGATGTCGAGAACAACTACGGCGGCGGGACCACGGGCAGCAAGGCTGGTTCGCTCAAGGCTTCGAGTCTTGAGGGCGTGGGCTTCTCCGCTCCTGACGACTACTACTTCACGGGCTGGAACACCGCAGCCAATGGCTCCGGCATTGCCGTGGCGTCCGGCGACACGATCGGAATCGACAACCTGAGCGCGAACACGCTGTACGCCCAGTGGGCAAGGCGCGCCGTGGTGAAGGTTGTCATCAAGGGCAACTCCGACTCCAGGGCCTACACCGGGGTCGAGCAGCAGCTCTCTGGCTACACGACGACCATCACCGTGGATGGCAAGGCGCAGTCGCAGCTGCCCGATGGCCTGACGCTGAGCGTGACCGGCGATTCCGTCTCCGGAACCGACGCTGACACCTACCTGCAGGACATCAAGTACGAGCTCGGCGGCGAGAGCCAGGGCAAGTACAAGGTGAGCGTGACGGTGGAGAACGGCGGGCTCACCATTGAGCCTGCCAAGCTTACGGTTACTACGAAGGACGCCTCCAAGGCGTACGATGGCACGGCCCTGACCGCCGATGGTACGGTAACCGGCCTTGTTAACAACGAGACCGTCGGCCTCAAGGTGACCGGCACTCAGACGGAGGTCGGCACCTCCAAGAACACCTACAAGCTCACGTGGGCCGGCGACGGCAACGAGTACACCGCCAGGAGGTCCAACTACGCGCTCGAGGAGAGCGTGGGCACCCTCGAAGTCACCAAGAGCGACGTCGAGCACACCATCGCGGCCGGGAGCAAGACCTGGACCTACGACGGTACCGCGCACACGTACGCCAAGGCGACCTCGGACTTCGACGCGAGCCTGTTCGACGTGTCCGTTACGATGGCTGGCGGCAGCGGCATCAAGAATGCCGGCAGCACCGCGAACAAGATTGCCAGCTACAAGATCTCCCTCAAGGACGGGACCGACGTGACGGGCAACTTCACCAACGTGAAGACCACCGACGGCACGCTCACGGTGGAGAAGCGCAACGTCACGCTCGTCTCCGCGACGCAGGGCTGGACATACGACGGGCAGACGCATTCCGACCACACCGTGACGGTGAAGCCCGGCTCCGACGAGCCGGTAAAGGGCGAGACCATCGCGACCAACGTCACGGCCTCCATCAAGGATGCCGGGTCCGTCCCCAACACCTTCGCCGTGGATTGGGAGAGGAGCGCGGCCAAGGAGTCTAACTACAACGTGACGCTCGAGCCGGGCAAGCTGACCGTCGCCCCGGACGCCTCCGAGGTCACCATCTACGTTGCCGGCAGCACGGCCGAAAAGGTATACACGGGCAGCGAGCAGACCGTGACCGGCTGGTCCACCACCGGCTGGAGCAAGTCTGCGACCGACCCCATCGATCCGAGCATCACCGTCAGCCTCAAGGACGGACACAAGGCGGAGGCGAAGGGCACCAACGTGGGCGAGTACCCCATGGGCCTCACTGCAGATGACTTCTCTGCGACGAGCAGCAACTACAGCAACCTCAAGGTCGAGGTCACGGATGGCAAGCTGACGATCACCAAGGCGAGCTTCGCCGTCGAGGTGAAGGGCGAGTCCGCAAGGATAACGTATGACGGCAAGCCGCACGAGCTCACGGGCACCACGGTGACCGGCCTTCTCGACGGCCATACGCTGAGCGGCCTGCAGTACAAGGCATCCGGCACCGACGCTGGCACCTACCCCGGTGCGTTCACGGGCAGCGCGACGATCGCGGACGCCTCCGGCGTGGACCAGACGCAGAACTACAGTGTCACGACCACCCCTGGCCAGCTGACCATCGGTCAAGCTAACATCACGAACTCCAACCGCTTCACGGTCTCCGAGCCCAAGGACACCGTCTACAACGGGAAGACGCAGAGGCAGCCCATCACCGTTCATGACGCGGTGACTGGCGAGGACCTGCAGGAGGGCGTCGACTACGACCTCAGCTACACCGGCGACACAATCAACGTCACTGACAAGGGCGTCACTATCACCGTCACCGGCAAGGGCAACTACACCGGAACCGTGACCACCGACGACACGCATGACCTCACTTACCTCATCACGAAGGCGACCCTGACCGTGACCACGGATTCCGCGCAGAAGGAGTACGACGGCACGGCGCTGACCGCGGGCGGAAGCTACTCCGGCCTCGTGAACGGCGAGACGATCGGCTTCGAAGTCACCGGCTCCCAGACCATCCCGGGCAGCACCCCCAACGGCTACAGGATCACGTGGGGTACCGCCGTCAGCCCCCTCGGGCTTGACGCCATCTCCTACACGGCGCTCCAGCAGAACTACAACGTCGTGGAGAACGTGGGAACCCTCAAGGTGACCAAGCGCACCACGAAGCTCGGCATCACCGCTGCCAGCGACAGCAAGGTGTACGACGGAACGCCGCTCGAGAGCGATGCGTACGACGTGACGGGCAAGCCCGACGCGCTCACCGTCACCGCCACCGTGGCCGGCATCCAGACCGACGCGGGCACTTCCGCGAACAAGGTCGAGAGCTACAAGGTGACCGACGCCGCCGGCCACGACGTGAGCACCTACTTTGCCGATGGCGCAATTGTCACCACCGGCGGCACGCTCACGGTCAGGCCGCGCCAGATAACCATTACTTCCAAGAGTGGAATCTGGACGTACGACCAGAAGGCGCACGAGCTGCACGAGGTCGAGGTAACCAGCACCGTGCCTGAGGGCGAGGAGGGCTTCGTCGCGGGCGACGGCGCCACCTACGAGTTCACCGGCCAGCAGACCGAGGCGGGCAGCAGCTACAACAGATTCACCTACAAACTCAACGAGGGCACGAAGGCCTCCAACTACGTGATTACCACCAAGCTGGGCACGCTCACCGTGACAAAGGCCGCTTCTGTCACCATCAAGGTGACGGGCAACTCGAAGAAGGTCACCTACGACGGAACCGAACAGTCGGTTGACGGCTACACGAGCAACGCGGACGAGGTCGACAAGACCATCACCGTCGACCTCGCGAAGGGCAGCACGGCAGAGGCGAAGGGCACTCTGGTTGGCACCTACCAAATGAACCTCAAGCCGAGCGACTTCGTCGCCACCAGCCCCAACTACGAGAAGGTCAACGTCGAGGTGGCGGACGGCACGCTCACAATCGAGCACGCCAGCATCCCGCTCACCATCACCGGCGAGTCCGGGTCCTACGTCTACGACGGGACGCCGAAGAGCGTTACCGGCATCACCTACGACGGCCTGCTCAAGGGCCACAAGGTCACCGGCCTGACCTACTCCGCCGCCGGTACCGACGCCAAGACCTATGACGGCACCTTCGACAGGACCGGCATGAAGGTCCTGGACGAGAACGGCAACGACGTGACCGAGAACTACGTTCCCAAGTTCGCGCCTGGCAAGCTGGTCATCACCCCTGCCGACATCTCCACCACCGACTTCGTCGTGAGCTATCCCACCGACGTGACGTACAACGGTCTGTCCCAGCTCCAGCCCGTGACAGTCACCGATGCGCGCAACGGCAACGTGCTCACGTCCGGCAGCGTCCTCGCGCCCGAGTCCACCGGTGACTACACCCTCGCCTACGTTGGCGAGACCACCCACGTGACTGGCAAGGACATCGTCATCACGGTCAAGGGTACCGGCAACTACACCGGTACCGTCACCAGGATCTACCAGATCAAGCCGGCGACGCTCACGGTCAAGACGCTCGACGCCACCAAGGAGTACGACGGCGCCCCGCTCACCAAGACCGATGGAGCCACTCATGACGCCGTCAACGGCGAGACCCTCACCATCAACGTGACGGGCACGCTCACCGACGTCAACGAGAAGGGTGTCCCCAACACCGCCGAGGTCGTCTGGGACGGCACCGCGCTCCCGACCGACTACGAGGTCAACTATGACCTCGGCAAGCTCACGGTGACCCCGACCGGCGCCCTGGTCACCATCAGCGCCAAGAGCGCGGAGCGCGTGTACGACGGCACCCCGCTCACCGAGGGCGGCTACGACGTCACGATGGAGGAGGTCGACCCCGAACTCTTCACCGTCACTGCGACCGTCAGCGGTTCGCAGACCAACGCCGGCACGAGCGAGAACGTGATCGATGCTGAGAGCGTTCACATCATGAGGGGCGACCAGGACGTCACCGCCTGGTTCACCAACATCGCCATCGTGAACGGCACCCTTACGCTGACGCCGGCCCCGCTGACCGTCACCACGGACTCCGCCAGCAAGACCTACGACGGCCAGCCGCTCACCGCGGGTGGCAAGCTCGAGGGCCTTGTCGGCGACGAGACGGCCACGCTGCGACTCACCGGTAGCCAGACCGAGCCCGGTACCTCCGATAACACGTACCAGATCGTGTGGGACGGCACGGCGCTCGAGGGCAACTACAAGGTCACGAGCGAGAAGATCGGCACCCTCAAGGTGACCGAGGCGCCCGCAACGCCCGAGCCCGCCAAGCCGGCAGCCACCACCCCGGCCACCCCGGCAAAGAAGGAGACTCCCAAGAGTGCTGCCATGCCCAAGACGGGCGATCCCTACAGCGCGACCGCTCCGATGGTCGCCGCCATCGTCGGCCTTGGCATGGTCGCGACTGGTCTCACCTACAGGCGTCGTCGCAGTCACAGGGGATAGTCGCCAAGGACGGTTCGTAGTCCTCGCAGCGAGCTGACAGGACCCGGTCCCACTCAAGTGGGACCGGGTCCCTCTCTTGGCGGGCGTGGCTAAGGTGCGCTCTTTCTGGAGCGTTTTCCCTGCATGTAGCGCTCGAACTTCATTACCTCGTCGGGGGAGAAGCCGTAGCGGTCTGACTTCTCGCCCATCCACCGGTAGAGGGGCGAGAGGAAGGCGATTCAGTAGTTCAGGACGGGCCAAGCGAGCGCGAGAACGACCTTGACCCACGTGTAGGGAGAGAGGCCACCGGTCGCGTAAGGTAGGAAATGCTGATGGGCATGAGCCCGAACACCGCGGTGACGAGGTCGGGGTTGTGCCAGGTGCGCATCTTGAGGTTCACCCGGAGGCAGTGGTACTGCGCGGGCGGGCGGCGCGGCAGGGGTAGGCGTAGGTGAGTTCCTACACGATTTGGAAGATGAAGAAGTCGAGGTAGTGCGTCTGCGGCACGCCCCACAGGATGGGGTGGTCCGGCGCCTGCTGGCGCTCCTCAACCTGCTTGAGCTGCACGTTTGCCTGGTGGGCGGCCTCGGCGATCGCCTTGGCCAGAAGGTCGCGTGTCATGAAGTGGCTGCAGCTGCACGTGGCTAGGTAGCCGCCGCGCGGCAGCAGGCGCATGGCCTCGTAGTTGATCTCCCGGTAGCCGTGGCTTGCGTTGCGCACGGTCGAGCGGCTCTTGGTGAACGCGGGCGGGTCGAGCACGATGAGGTCGAACGGGCCGCCCTCTTGGCGCAGCGCCTGTCGGTCCTGGCGTAGGCGCGGCAGGTACTCGAGCACGTTTGCGCAGGTGAACCCCATGCGCTCGCTGCCGTCGGGCGCAAGCTCCAGGTTGTTTGCCCGGGCGTTCTGGCGTGCGAGGTCGATGGCGGTCTGGCTTACGTCCACGCAGCGCACGAACTGCGCACCGCCGGCCGCCGCGTTCAGGCCGAACGGGCCTACGTGGCAGAAGCAGTCGAGCACGCGCCTGCCGGCCGCGATGTTGCGCACGGCGCGACGGTTGTACTTCTGATCCAGGAAGAACCCGGTCTTCTGGCTGTTCTCGATGTCCAGGTCGAAGAGGATGCCGTTCTCGCGCGCGAGCACGCGGGCGCTGTCCGGTACGGCGAGCCGTGGCACGCCAAGCCCCTCTGCCACGGCGCCGGGCGCCGCGAAGTCGTAGAAGCCCTTGTGGAGCGGCAGGCCCTCCTTCGTGCGGGCGGGGGAGTCGTTCCTCTCGTAGACGCCGCGGATGGCGACGCCGTCCGCCTGCAGCACCTGCACCAGCAGCGGGTAGATGGTGGGACGCAAGAGCTGCATGCCCACGGTTCCCACCTGCGACACCAGCACGTCCTCGTAGCGGTCAACGATGAGCCCGGGGAACCCGTCCGCCTCGCTAAAGATCACGCGGCAGCAGTTGGTGTCCGGCTCGCAGCCGGGCAGCGCGAGCGAGCCCATGGCGACCTTGCGGTGCTCCCACGCCCACTCGATCTTGCGCCGCCAGAACGACGCGTCGAAGCGGTCGTTCGCGTTTCTGCTCACCACGCGCACGCGGATCTTGCTCTGCTGCGAGATGAGGCCGGTTCCCTGGTAGGTGCCGTTCTCCTCAACCACGTCCACCACGTCCCCGTTGGCGACGTCGCGCCCGTCCGAGGGCGCGGGCTCGACGCGCAGCACTTCTCCCTCAAACACCCAGGGGTGGCCGCCCTTGAGCGAGCGGGCCGCCTTGGCCGTGACGACTACCTGGGGATACGGGCGAAGCTGCCTCATGTGACGGGCCTTCCTGTGGTTGGGTGGCTATGGAGCGCGCCGCCGCGGCGGATGCTGGCTGCGGCGGCGCGACGAGCGGTGCTGCGGGCGGAGTGCCGCCTAGTAGTGACGGCCGTAGCGGCCGCCCTGGATGCCGCGGCCGCGTGCGCGCGAGCCGTTGAACAGGCTGCGCGTGGGCTTGGCCGTACCGCGTCCGGGGTTGGGGACGATGCGCGCGGAATCGTACTCGAAGCCGTCGAGGTCCCACACGGGCACGAGCTTCTTCGTGAAGTACTCGATCTCGCGCAGGGGGCTGATCTCGTCCGGCGCCACGAACGTGAACGCGAGGCCCTCGTGCCCGGCACGGCCCGTGCGGCCGATGCGGTGCACGTAGTCCTCCGGGTCCATGGGCACGTCGAAGTTCACCACGGCGTCGATCCCGGATATGTCGATGCCGCGGCTCATGACGTCGGTCGCTACGAGCACCTGCACCTCCGCGGAGCGGAAGCGCGCAAGGGCCCGCTCGCGCTCGCCCTGGTTGCGACCGGAGTGCATGAGGTCGCACTTGAAGCCGCCGCGGCGGAGCATCTGCGCAACCTCGTCCACGCGGGTCTTCGTGCGGCAGAACACCAGCACGCGCTCCGGCGAGTAGCGCCTAAGCAGCGCCTCGAGCAGCTGCAGCTTCTGGCCCTGCGTGACGGGGCACAGGTGCTCCTCCACCGTGTCGGCCGTCTGTCCCACGCGCGCGATCTCGACCGTGGCCGGGTCCTTGAGCATGGCGTCCACGGTGCCCTTGATGGAGGGCGGGATCGTGGCCGAGAAGAGCAGGGTCTGCCGCTCGCGGGGCAGTGCGGCGACGATGCGCCTGACGCTGGGCCAGAAGCCCATGTCGAGCATGCGGTCCGCCTCGTCCAGCACGAGGACCTTCACGTCGGCAAGGCTCAGGTGGCCGTGCTCCATGAGGTCGAGCAGACGCCCGGGCGTGGCGACCAGAAGGTCGCAGCCGGCCTCGAGCCTGCGGATCTGGCGGTCGAGCTTCGTGCCGCCCATCACGACGACGGCCGTCTGGCCCGTCTGCTCGCACACGACGGAGACGACGTCCTCTATCTGCTGCGCAAGCTCGCGCGTGGGGGTGACCACCAGCGCGAACGGACCAAACGGGTGCGCGTTGGGGTTTGGCGCGAGGTTTGCGCCGCCCTTGCGGCCGCGCTTGCGCGAGCGGCGGCGCCCGTGGCCGTCCGCCTTGCGGTCGTCCCGGGGCTTGCGGTCCTCCGTCGCCTTGCGGCCGGCGGGCGACTTCGCGCCGCGTCCCGCGCACGCCTTTGGCTTGCCTGCGCCTAGCTCGCGCGCGCCGTCCGCATCGCGCGCGCCGTCCTGCGACGCGGCTTCGGGCTTGGCCGCCGCCTTGTGGTGGCGACGACGCGGCCGGCGGACGGGGCGGATGTTGCCGTCCGCGTCCACCTTGGCAGAGACGGAGGCGCTGCCATCGGGCGCGTCGTCCGCAAGCACGTCGGGGCCGTCCGCCGCGTTTCCAGCGTCCGCCGCGTCCTCGTTCGCAAGGCGCTCCTGCTCCCTGCGCGCTTCACGAGAGTACGGCTCGATGAGCTGCAGGATCGGCAGCGCGAACGCCGCCGTCTTGCCCGTGCCCGTCTGCGCGGACGCAATGACGTCGCGGCCGGCAAGAACCAGCGGAATCGCCTGCTCCTGCACGGGTGTTGGTGTGGTGAAGCCCAGGGCGTCGATACCCCGGAGGATGTGCTCGTCTAGCCCGAGCTCGGCAAATGACTTGTTCATGCACCCTAGTATCCACCAACTGGGCGAATCTTGCACGAACATGCGCGCGCGGCAGCGCGTGCGCACACAATATGCGCAGGTCAGGCGTGCGCCGCGCTTCGCTTATGCACGGGGACGCCCCCTCGCCGCCGCGACTCGCCCCCCCCGCGAATGCCGCCGCGCGCCATCCCGTTCCATAGGTACACTGCTTCTGGCACCGCACTTGTGGCGCCGCAGGGGGTTGACACGCGCGTTTGTCACGGGCTTTTGCCCGTCCGGACGCTTCTGCGCAAGAGAGGTGACATGCATGGAGAAGATCCTGGTCACGGGCTTCGAGCCCTTCGGCGGGGAGCAGACAAATCCCTCGTGGGAGGTGGCGAGCACGCTACCCTCGGCCATAGGCGGGCGCGCCGTGGTCTGCGAGCGGATTCCCGTGTCGTTTGGTCGCGCCCCGGCCGCCGTCCTCGCGGCGATCCGGCGCGAGGACCCCTCCATCGTGCTCTGCCTGGGGCAGGCGGGCGGCCGCGCCAAGGTGACGCCGGAGCTCGTGGGCATAAACTACGCGGACGCGCGCATCCCCGATAACGACGGTGCCCAGCCGCGGGGCGCGCGCCTCCTGGAGGACGCGCCGGACGCGCGCTTCTCGACGCTGCCCGTTCGCGCGATGGCGCAGGCAATGGTCGACGCTGGCGTGCCTGCGGCCGTCTCGTACACCGCGGGTGCCTACGTCTGCAACGCCGTGCTCTTCTCGGTGCTTCATGCGCTCGCGGAGTCCCGGCCCTCGGTGCGGGCGGGCTTTGTGCACGTGCCGTATTCGCCGGAGCAGGCGCGCTGCCTGCCGGGGGAAACGCCCAGCATGCCTGTCGCGCTCATGCGGCGGGCAATCGTGAGCGGCCTGGAGTGCGCCTGCGCGCGGGGGTGACCCCGGCGCACAAATCGCGCACCCGCCGGTCCGGAAAGTTGCTAAGGTAGTAGGCGCCCCGCGGCGCGCGGTCGCGGGCAGAGAGGGAGAGTTCGGTATGCTCGAAAAAGCGAAGGCGTTGTCGGCTGGCACGGCGTTTCGAATGCGCTAGCGTCACGCAAGGTGGGCCCCACTGCGTGACGGAGCCGGGGCGGGCCGCCTGACCAGGGACCGGGTCGACATCCTTTGCGCCGTCGTGCGCGTGGCTCGGTCTTGCAACTGCTTTACTTTGGAGAAGAACATGCCCATCAACATCCCAGACGGCCTTCCCGCCAAGAAGATCCTGCACCAGGAGCGCATCTTCGCGCTCGAGGAGGAGGCCGCTACCGAGCAGCAGATTCGCCCGCTTTCCGTGGCGATTCTGAACCTGATGCCCACCAAGATCGAGACCGAGACCCAGATCCTGCGCCTGATCTCAAAGTCCCCGCTGCAGGTGAGCTGCGACTTCATGCGCGTGTCGAGCCACGAGTCCAAGAACACGTCCGAGGACCACCTGGTCAAGTTCTACCAGACGTTCGACGAGCTCAAGTCCAACAACTACGATGGCCTCATCATCACGGGCGCGCCCGTGGAGCAGATGCCGTTTGACGAGGTCGACTACTGGGACGAGCTCTGCCGCATCATCGACTGGAGCCAGGAGCACGTGCTTTCGACCATGTTCCTGTGCTGGGGCGCACTCGCCGGGCTCTGGCACCTGTATGGCATCCCCAAGAAGCAGCTGGGAAGCAAGCTGTTTGGCGTCTTTCCGCAGCGCCTGTGCGACGAGTACAGCTTCCTCACGAACGGCTTCGACGAGGTCCACAACATGCCTCACTCGCGTCACGCCGCGATCGACACCAACGAGCTCGCGAAGCATCCCGAGCTCCACGTTCTGTCGGAAAGCTTCAAGACGGGCCCGGCGCTTCTTGCCACGCGCGACTTCCACGAGATATACGTGACGGGCCACTTCGAGTACGGGCGCGACACCCTTAGCAACGAGTTCTGGCGCGACTTCAAGAAGGGGCTGCCCATCAAGATTCCCGAGAACTACTTCCCGGACGACGACCCCGAGCAGCAGCCGCTCTTCACGTGGCGCGCCCACGCCAACCTGCTGTATCGCAACTGGCTCAACTGGGTGTACCAGATGACGCCGTACGACATCGACCAGATTCCCCAGGCCATCGCACGGCTGCGCGCGTCGAGCGACGGCATGGTGGACAAGTTCGAGGCGTAGCAAGCCCCTGCGGCCCACTTATATAGCAGCTTATTCAATCACTTATTCACTTGAATAAGTGGTAGATAAACAAGTAGATAAGCTATGCGCCCGCGACGCCGGCCGCCAACCTCCGAAGCACCATACGCACGATGCGCATCGCGCGCCCAATCGCGCACGTCAGGCGCCGCACAACGTCTAGACTGTTGGGGTGGCGCGCCGGCGCCATCGCCATGCGGGCCTAGTGCGGCCCAGTCCACGCTCGCCAAGGAGGACAGATTGACCATCGTCGACATGCTGCGTCACAACGCGGCCGCATACCCCACCCAGACCGCCCTCGTCGAGGTCAACCCCGAGGTGCGCGAGAACCGCCACGTCACGTGGCGCGAGTACGACCTGGTCGAGAACACGGAGGACGAGCCGTTCCGTCGCGAGATGACGTGGCGGGTGTTCGACGAGCAGGCCAACCGCTTCGCGAACCTGCTGCTTTCGCGAGGCGTGCACAAGGGCGACAAGGTGGCCCTTCTCCTCTACAACTGCATCGAGTGGCTGCCGCTGTACTTTGGCATCCTCAAGACGGGCGCCGCCGTGGTGCCGCTTAACTTCCGCTACGCCCCGGACGAGATCGAGTATTGCATAAAGAAGGCCGATGCGGACATCCTGGTCTTTGGCCCGGAGTTCATTGGCCGCGTGGAGCAGATCGTGCCGCAGATTCAGCGCGGCAGGCTGCTGTTCTACGTGGGCGACGACTGCCCCACGTGGGCGGAGAGCTACCGCGAGCTCGCCATGCTCTGCTCAAGCGCCGATCCCATGATCCCGCTTTCGGAAAACGAGGATGCGGCGATCTACTACAGCTCTGGCACCACGGGCTTCCCCAAGGCCATCCTGCACCACCACCAGAGCCTCACCCAGGCCGCCCAGATGGAGGCCGTGCACCACAACACCACGCACGACGACGTCTTCCTCTGCATACCGCCGCTGTATCACACCGGCGCCATGATGCATTGGCTGGGTTCGCTCTCCGTCGGCGGACGCGGCGTGCTGCTGCGCGGCGTGAGCCCCAAGACCATCCTCAAGACGGTGTCCGACGAGCGCTGCACCATAGTCTGGCTGCTCGTCCCCTGGGCGCAGGACATCCTGCTCGCCATCGAGGAGGGCACCGTCACGCTGTCCGACTACCACCTCGACCAGTGGCGCCTCATGCACATTGGCGCGCAGCCCGTGCCCAAGAGTCTCATCCGCCGCTGGAAGGAGGTCTTCCCCAACCACCAGTACGACACCAACTACGGCCTGTCGGAGTCCACGGGTCCCGGCTGCGTGCACCTGGGCCTGGACAACATCGACCACGTCGGCGCCATCGGCGTGCCCGGCTACCGCTGGGAGTGCAAGATCGTGGACGAGAAGGGCGAGGCCGTGGAGCGGGGGACCGTGGGCGAGCTGTGCGTGAAGGGCCCCGGCCTGATGGAGTGCTACTACAAGGACCCCGTCGCCACCGCGGAGACCCTCGTGGACGGGTGGCTGCACACCGGCGACATGGCCAGGCAGGACGAGGACGGGTTCTACTGGCTCGTCGACCGCAAGAAGGACGTCATCATCACGGGCGGCGAGAACCTGTACCCCGTGCAGATCGAGGACTTCATGAGCGGCTGCGACGCCATCCAGGACGTCGCGGTCATAGGCCTCCCGGACGAGCGCCTGGGCGAGATCGCGGCCGCGGTGGTGCAGCTGAAGCCGGAGTTCGTCGGCAAGGTGGGGGAGGACTACATCAACGACTTCTGCATGGGCCTTCCGCGCTACAAGCGCCCGCGCAAGATCATCTTCGCGGACGTGCCGCGCAACCCCACCGGCAAGATCGAGAAGCCGCTCCTGCGCCGCCGCTACGGGGCCACGGGTCTCGTGGACAGGGAGAACCAGGCCTAGCCTGGACATGCGTTTTTGTTGTGCTCGTACGGCCATGGACTTCGCACGGATGCATACGCCATGCGAATTGTTGGTATGCGGTTCTTCTCGCCCCGTATTCAGAAAAATGTCAATTGCGACTAACACCGTCTGCGACCTGCGAAGGGCGAACGTGCAGGCATTCCGGGGTTTTTGAAATGAATATCATTCGCTAGCCAACGTCATCAGAACGATGTGGACTGGAAACGTTTTCGATTCGACTTAGCAAAAAATCTCCACGTCAAATACAATTGGGACTAGTCGTAAGGCGACGTATGCCCGTGACTCAGGCGTCTCGGGCGTATCAAGACAGAAGGAGAAGACATGTCCGAAGCCCCCGAGACAAAAGCTCCGCAGGTCGAAGAGCCAACTCGCGATGACGGCGCGGCCATCATCGTCCGCAGCGACGAGGAGCTGACCGAGAAGCTCGCCCAGATGCGTGAGGCCCAGAAGAAGTTCGCCACGTACACCCAGGAGCAGGTCGACAAGATCTTCAAGGCGGCAGCGCTTGCGGCCAACAAGGAGCGCATCCCCCTGGCCCAGCTCGCCTACGAGGAGACCGGCTACGGCGTCGTGGAGGACAAGGTCATCAAGAACCATTTCGCGGCCGAGTTCGTCTACAACAAGTATCGTGACACCAAGACGTGCGGCGTCATCGAGGAGGACAAGGCCTACGGCATGACGAAGATCGCCGAGCCCCTCGGCGTCGTCGCTGCGGTCATCCCCACCACGAACCCCACCTCCACTGCGATCTTCAAGACGCTGCTGTGCCTGAAGACCCGCAACGCCATCATGATCAGCCCGCACCCGCGCGCGAAGAAGTGCACCACCGAGGCCGCCCGCATCGTGCTCGAGGCCGCGGTCGAGGCCGGCGCCCCGGCAGGCATCGTCGGCTGGATCGAGAAGCCGTCCCTGGTCGCCACCAACACCCTCATGTCCGAGGCGGACATCATCCTCGCGACCGGTGGCCCCGGCATGGTCAACGCCGCGTACAGCTCCGGCACCCCCGCCCTCGGCGTCGGCCCGGGCAACAACCCCGCCATCATCGACGACTCCGCCGACGTCGTGAACTCCGTCAACTCCATCATGCAGTCCAAGACGTTCGACAACGGCATGATCTGCGCGACCGAGCAGAACGTGATCGTCCTCGACGGCGTGTACGACGCGGTCAAGGCCGAGTTCCAGAAGCGCGGCGCGTTCTTCCTGCAGGGCGACGACATCGACAAGGTCGGCAACACCGTCATCGTGAACGGCGCCGTCAACGCGAAAATGGTCGGCCAGCCCGCCACCAAGATCGCCGCGGCCGCCGGCGTCGAGGTTCCCGCCTGGACGAAGGTCCTCATCGGCGAGACCGAGTCCGTCGAGCCCTCCAACCCCTGGGCGCACGAGAAGCTCACGACCATCCTCGGCATGTACCGCGCGAGCGACTTCGACGACGCGCTCGCGAAGGCGTCCCGCCTCGTCGCGGACGGCGGCTACGGCCACACCTCCTCGCTCTTCATCGACACGCGCGAGACCGAGAAGGTCCAGAAGCACGCGAACGCCATGAAGACCTGCCGTATCCTCATCAACACCCCTGCTGCCCAGGGCGGCATCGGCGACATCTACAACTTCCAGCTCACGCCGTCCCTCACGCTGGGCTGCGGCTCCTGGGGTGGCAACTCCTTCTCCGGCAACGTCGACGTTCACCAGCTGCTCAACATCAAGTCGGTCGCAGAGAGGCGTGAGAACATGCTCTGGTTCCGTACCCCCGAGAAGGTCTACTTCAAGAAGGGCTGCATGCCCGTCGCCCTCCGCGAGCTCAAGGAGGTCTACGGCTGCAAGCGCGCCTTCATCGTCACGGACTCCTTCCTGTACAAGTCCGGCTTCACCAAGAAGATCGAGGAGCCCCTGGACAAGATGGGCATCGTCCACTCCAGCTTCTGGAGCATCTCGCCCGACCCGAAGCTGCAGGACGCTCAGAAGGGCGTAGAGCTGCTCCGCGCGTTCGAGCCTGACGTGATCATCGCCATCGGCGGCGGCTCCGCGATGGACGCCGGCAAGATCATGTGGACCATGTACGAGCACCCGGAGGAGAAGTTCGACGACATGGCTGTCGACTTCATGGACATCCGCAAGCGCGTCTACCGCTTCAAGAAGATGGGCGAGAAGGCCAAGTTCGTCGCGATCCCGACCTCCTCGGGCACCGGCTCCGAGGTCACGCCGTTCGCCATCATCACGGACGCCGAGACCGGCATCAAGTGGCCCATCACGGACTACGAGCTCATGCCGACCATGTCCATCGTCGACACCGACAACATGATGACGCAGCCCAAGGGCCTCACCTCCGCCTCCGGCATCGACGTCCTCACCCACGCCATGGAGGCCTACGTCTCCATCATGGCGTCCGACTACACCGACGCCATCGCGCTCAAGGCCGCGAAGCTCGTGTTCGACTACCTGCCGACCGCCTACAGCGAGCCCACCAACGTCGAGGCCCGCGACCACATGGCGAACGCCTCCTGCCTCGCCGGCATGGCCTTCGCGAACGCCTTCCTCGGCGTGAACCACTCCATGGCGCACAAGCTCGGCGCCTACCACCACATCCCGCACGGCTGGGCCAACGCGGTCATCCTCACCCGCGTCGCCCGCTACAACGCGGCCGAGCGTCCCACCCGCATGGGCACGTTCTCCCAGTACCAGTACCCGCAGGCGAAGAAGCGCTACGCCGAGATGGGTCGCTTCTGCGGGTTCACCGGCAAGGACGACGACGAGGTGTTCGAGAACTTCATGCAGGGCATCGAGGACCTGAAGGAGTACATCGGCGTCAAGAAGACCATCGCCGACTACGGCGTGGACGAGAAGTACTTCCTCGACACGCTCGACGAGATGTCCCTCAACGCATTCAACGACCAGTGCACCGGCGCGAACCCGCGCTACCCGCTCGTGGCCGAGATCAAGTCCCTGTACCTGGACGCCTATTACGGACGTCCTGCGACCTCCTACGAGGACAAGGGCCTGACCATCCGCGATTCCGAGTAGCGTTTCTTGTCGTACACGCAAGATGAGGAGATGACTGCACCATGGAACTACCCAAGGACAAGAAGGTCATCAAGACCCGTCACAACAAGGTCGTCTACGACTGCGGTGACACCGTCGCCAAGGTCTTCAACGCCACGAAGCCGCACGCGGACGTCTTCAACGAGGCGCTGAACCTCGCCCGCGCGGACCAGGCCGGCATCGACGTGCCCGAGCTCGTCGAGGTCAGCAAGGTCGACGGCTCCTGGGCGCTCGTCACCAAGAAGGTCGCGGGCAAGACTATGCGCGAGCTTGCGGACGAGGACCCCTCCAAGCTGGACGGCATCATGAAGGACTTCGTGAGGCTCCAGCTCGACGTGCACAAGCACAGGAACGACCTCCTGAACCGCCAGAAGGACAAGTACACGCGCATGATCAACTCCGTCACGGAGGTACTGGACGAGTCCACCCGCTACGACCTGCTGATGCGCCTGGACGGCATGCCCAACCACCAGAAGATCTGCCACGGCGACTTCGTCCCCTCCAACGTGATCGTCCGCGAGGACGGCACCGCGTGCATCTGCGACTGGGCCCACGCCAGCCAGGGCGACGGCTCCGCGGACTGCGCGGTCTCGTACCTGCACTTCAAGCTGAACGGCCAGGACGACTTCGCGGAGACCTACCTCAAGACCTACTGCGAGCTGCAGGGCACCACGGTCGAGTACGTCAGCCAGTGGTTCCCCATCGTCGCGGCGGCCGAGCTTGCGCGCGGTCGCGTGGTCGAGAAGGACTTCCTCCTCAGCTGGATCTCCGTCGGCGACTACGAGTAGTCCGGGGCGGCGGCCCAGGCACCGCGGCATGCGCCGCATGACATGAGCGAGACAGGGGACGGGGTCGCCGCGCGCGGCCCCGTCCCCTTTGCGCTTCTCGCCCGTGGCGCGCGTTGCCGCCGCTTGCCCGCCATGCGCCCTTGTTGTCAAAATCGAAACAACTATCCTAGACAATGGAGCCCTGGCACGAGCCCGGTGCTCGTGACGTGAGTCCTGCGGTGGGGCGGCGCATGCGGCCCGCCGCGGGTTGGCGATGGGAGAATCGATGGCAAAGCAGCTGCTTTCGGGCAACGAGGCCATAGCGCAGGGCGCGTGGGAGGCCGGCGTCAGGGTTGGCACGGGGTATCCCGGCACGCCCTCGACGGAGACGCTCGAGAACCTGGTCAGGCACGAGGACGTCTACTGCGAGTGGTCGCCCAACGAGAAGGTCGCGCTCGAGGTGGGCATAGGGTCGGCCATGGCCGGCGCGCGCACGCTCGTGACCATGAAGCACGTGGGCGTCAACGTCGCGGCGGACCCGTTCATGTCCGTCGCGAACACGGGCGTGAACGCGGGCCTTGTGGTGCTGGCCGCGGACGACCCGTCGTGCTACAGCTCGCAGAACGAGCAGGACTCCCGCACGTACGCGGCGTTCGCGCGCATCCCGTGCCTGGATCCCGCGGACTCGCAGGAGGCCTACGAGTTCAGTCGCGCGGCGTTTGGGCTCTCCGAGCGCTTCGACACCCCCGTCATGCTGCATGAGACCATGCGCATCGCGCACACGCGCACGATGGTTGACCCCGCGGGCGAGCGCGAGGACGCGCCGCTGCGCGACTACGCGTCGCAGCCCCAGAAGTACGTCATGATGCCGGCGTTTGCCGTGGGCCGCATCCAGGCCACGAACGCGCGCGAGGACGCCCTGGAGCAGTTTGCCGAGAAGAGCGAGCTCAACCGGGTCGAGATGCGCGATACCGGCATCGGCGTCATCGTGGCCGGCGCGCTGTACAACCACGTGCGCGAGGCGCTGCCGAACGCGTCCACGTTCAAGCTCGGCCTCACGTGGCCGCTGCCGCCGGAGCGCCTGCGCAAGTTCGCGGCGTCCGTGGACAAGGTGTACGTGGTCGAGGAGACGTGCCGCTACTTCCGCGACGCCATCGCCGCCATGGGCATCGACCTGAGCGAGCCGCCCGCGGCGCCGCTGCCGCGCTCCGGCGAGATCTTCCCCTCGCACATTCGCGCCAGCTTCGGCGCGGAGCTGCCCTCCCACAAGGAGGCGGCGCAGGACCTGCCGCCGCGCCCGCCCGCGTTCTGCGCCGGCTGCCCGCACCGGCTGGTCTTCTGCGAGCTGCGGCGCATGCACGCCATTGTGACCGGCGACATCGGCTGCTACACGCTCGGCGCCGTCGCGCCGTACAAGGCGGTAGACTCCGTCATCGACATGGGCGCCTCCCTCTCGATGGCGCATGGCATGGAGCTCGCCGGCGCGCAGGAGCGCACGGGTCGCCCCGTCGTGGGCGTCATCGGCGACTCCACGTTCGCGCACTCCGGCATCACGAGCCTGCTGGGCACCGTGTACAACGGCGGCACCGGCACGCTCTGCATCCTGGACAACCGCACGACGGCCATGACCGGCACCCAGGGCAACCCCGTGAACGGCCTCACGCTCACGGAGCAGGCGGCGCGCGTCTCTCCCCTCGTGGACGCGGCGGAAAAGCCGACCATGCTCGACCGCCCCGCCGGCAAGCCGCTCGACCTGGTGGCGCTGTGCCGGGCCATCGGCGTGGACGAGGTGAGCGTGGTGGACGCGCAGGACCTGAGGGCCATCCGCCGCGCGCTCAAGGAGGCCACGTCGCATACGGACCGGCTGAGCGTCGTCATCTTCAAGAGCCCGTGCCGCCTGGTCGACCGCTCTTCTCGCCCGGCGCCGCGCATCACGGACTGCCGCGCGTGCGGATCGTGCATCCAGATTGGCTGCCCGGCCCTGGGCAAGGCGGAGGACGGCACCGCGCAGATCGACCCGACCCAGTGCATCGGCTGCAACCAGTGCGTGCAGAGCTGCCCGTTTGGCTGCATCGCGTTCGAGGAGGAGTAGCATGCCACACGCAACCGCATCCGCGCAGGCCTCGACCATCGAGCTTGGACAGCGCGTCACGTTGGAGAAGACCATGACCGTCCTGCTAGTGGGCGTGGGCGGGCAGGGCACGATCCTGGCCGGCAACATCCTCGCCATGTGCGCGAGCGAGGCCAGCCTGGACGTGAAGGTGTCCGAGATCCACGGCATGAGCCAGCGCGGCGGATCGGTCAGCACGATCATCCGCATGGGCCAGAGGGTCGACAGCATGATCTGCGACCCGGGCTGCGCGGACGTCCTGGTGGCGTTCGAGGCGATGGAGGCCCTGCGCAACCAGCAGTTCCTGCGCGAGGGCGGCCGGCTGTTCGTGAACGACGAGACGATCACCCCCGTGCCCGTGAACATAGGAAACGCAACCATGCCGCAGAACGTGGACCAGCGCCTGGACGCGCTGGGCGCCACGCGCATGAACGCCGGTGCCATCGCGCGCGAGGCGGGCAGTCCCCGCTCCACCAACGTGGTGCTGGTGGGCGCGCTTTCCACGGCGCTGCCGTTTGCGCGCGAGGAGTGGGAGGACGCCATCAGGCGCCGCGTGCCGCCCAAGACGGTGGACGCGAACCTGAGGGCGTTTGAGCTGGGTCGCGAGGCGGCCCTTGGCTAGCGGCGCGGGCCGCGGCCCTGCCGGCGGCGAGCGCGAGCCCCTCACGGAGGAGCTGCTGGCGCGCCTGCTCGCAAGTGCCACGCCGCAGGAGTACCTGGACCAGACGCAGGTGGGGGAGCGCGACCTTGCCCCCTACCTGCGCACCCTCCTGCAAGAGAAGGGTCTGACGCGCGCGGACGTGCTGCGCGCGTGCGACGTGAGCCCCTCGTTTGGCTACCAGGTGTTCCAGGGCGTGCGTCGCCCCAGCCGCGACACGGCCATAGCGCTCGCGTTTGGCCTGGCTTGCAGCCTGCGCGAGGCCCAGCGCCTGCTGCGCCGCGCCGGCCACTCCGAGCTGTACTGCAAGGTACGCCGCGACGCCGTGATCATATTCTGCCTGGAGCACGGCTACAGCCGCTTCGAGTGCGACGACGAGCTGTTTCGCCTGGGCGAGAAGACCATCGGCGCCGACGGCGCGGGAGCCGTGGGCTGATGGCGTCGGCCGACCCGGAAGACCAGGCGCTGCTGGCCGCGATGGACCTGGATGACTCGTTTGTGCCCGTGCGCACGCTGGCCGAGGGCGACGGCGGCACGACGGAGCTCGTGGCGCGCCGCGTGGCGCGGGCGGGCGAGCCCGCGCTGCTGGTGCGCAAGCGCATGCCGGCGCCGCTCGCGAACGAGCCCGCGTGGCGCGCGCTGCAGGTGGCGGAGCTTGCGGCGGCGGACGCGGAGGCGGGCGAGCCTGCGGCCAAGGCAGGCGACCACTCCATGGGGGATGGCCCGGCCAAGGACCCAGGCGTTTCTCGCCTGCCGCGCGTGCGGGAGCTGTACCGCCTGCCGGATGCGCTCGTGGCGGTGTACGACTACGTCGAGGGGCCCACGCTGCGCGAGCTCGTGAGCGGGCGGGGTCCGCTGGCGGCGGAGGCTGCGGTTGCGCTGGCGCGGCAGCTGTGCCAGGCGCTTGCGCCGCTTCATGCGGCGGGCGTGGTGCACCGGGACGTCGCGCCTGGCAACGTGGTGGTGGCCGCGGACGGAGCGCACCTCATCGACCTGGGGATCGCGCGCATGCGCGTGGACGGGGCCTCGCACGACACCACGCGCCTGGGCACGTGGGGGTTTGCTGCGCCGGAGCAGTATGGGTTTGCGCAGACGGATGCAAGGTCGGACGTGTTCTCGCTCGGCCGCGTGCTGGCGTACGCGCTCACGGCGGCGGACCCGCAGGACGCATCGTTCGACGCGGCGGCGCAGGAGTCGCCGCTTGTGCCGCCGGACCTGCGCGATGTTATCAGGAAGGCAACCTCCTTCGAGCCTTCGACCCGCTACCAGTCTGTGGGGGAGCTAGACCGTGCGCTTGCGGCCACGCAGGCGGATGAGGTTTCGCCGCGGGGCGCGGTGGGCGATGCTTGCCCCGCGCGCGTCTGGGGCACGCGGCCCGCCGGGCACGTTCGCGCCCGGGACCTCTGGACGGCGTTTCGTGCCGCCGGGGCCGGGACGAAGGCGGCCTGCGTCCTTCTTGCCACGTTCGCGGCGTTCAGTACCGTCTTGCTGGCGGTCTCGTGCTGGTACATGGTGTTTAGGCCGACGGACGAGTACGGGCCGTACTCCGCGGCGCTGGGAGTTGGCCTGGCCGTGTGGGTTGCGTTTGCCTTTGGCTTGGAGCCCGTGTGCTGCATGCTTGGGCTGGGACGCTACGACCGCCCGGACGGGCGCGTGCGCGTGCTGCTGCGTCGGGAGGTCATGCACCTGCTGTGGCTTGCGGCGCTGTTTGCGCTGGATATCGCGGCCGTCGTCATCGCCGGGGCCAGCAACGGCGCTGTCGTTTGCGCGTAGTGCGTGGCCCCACGCTCCAAGAGGCCATCGGCGTCCCATGCGTCCGTCGGCCGGAAGATGCGGCCGGCAACCTTGCGCGGCCCAATTTGCCCGACTCTGCTGCCAGCAGAGGACTTTGCACTTCCTGAAACCTAACATCGGTCGTGCGCGCAAACGCGCGTGCCTGACGTGCGCCGTGGCCCAGGCCATGGCGTGTCGCAGGCCGCGGCGCGGCGCAAACACGGACGGGTTCGGGACGAGGAGAAGAACATGAGAATCAAAAGGGCAATCATTGGTGCTTGTGCGGCATCCGGCGCGCTCGTGCTCGCGCTTGCGGGGTGCGGATCGGGCGGCTCTGCCTCCAGCCCCAAGTCGTCGGACAGCTCCTCCTCTGCAAAGCAGGAGCAGACCACCAAGAAGGCCGATCCCAAGAAGGAGGCCTCCGTCAAGGTGACGATCGACGGCGCGCAGATGGCGACCGACTACGATGGCAACCCCTGCGTCGTCGTCAACTACACCTTCACGAACGTGTCGAACAAGGAGGCGCAGTCGTTCACGTCCTCCACGTACACGGAGGTCTACCAGAACGGCGTCCAGTGCGACGCGGCCGCGACCGACGCGGCGGATGGTAACTCGCTGCTCACTAACGTCCAGGCGGGGCACTCCGTCCAGGTGCAGGAGGCTTACAGCGTGAAGGACACGTCGGACATCGAGGTCAAGGTGTACGCGGTCGAGAACATGTTCGACGGCAAGACGCCCCTGGCAGAGCAGAAGATCAGTCTCTCGTAGCAGGTACGCAGGAACGTGAAAGGCAGGCTTTACTCGTGAAACGCAGCAAACTCCTCTTGGTCGCGCTCGTTCTGGGCGTGGCATATGTGGTCTACAGCCTCTGGTACTGGTTTGGGGGCGGTGCGGCCGGGTCCGTAGGCGCGGACTCCGCGTCTCAAGCGGGCGCGGGCCTCGCGACCATGCTCGTGACTCCCCATCTGGCCCTTACCGTCGTCGCAGTCGTGTTCAACGCACTGGCGTACTTCATGGGCAAGCGAGCCTTCGCGCTTGTGGCGGGCATCCTCTACGCGGTCGCCATGGTGCTCTTCCTCGCGTACTTCTTCTTCATGCTGGTGCAGATGATCCTGTGCTTCGTGGCGTACGCGAAGATGCCGAAAAAGGGCGATGCGTAGCCTGTCAACCTGGCGCTCGGATACACGCTCAAACAAATAGATAAGGCAGGCGAGAAGGACTGGCGGCCATGGTCGCTGGTCCTTCTCGCCTGATGTCGCTTTCGCCTTGCAGACGCCTTGCGCCGGGACGGCCGCCGCCTGGCCCGCCGGCCGCCGACTGGCCCGGCGGACTCGCGCGAAGAGTCCCGCGCTACCCCAGGATGCGGTGCTGGAACTCTCCGTCCGCATAGACCCCGTAGCTGTGCGAGCCGTCCTTGGGGATGCCCACGCTGCCCGGGTTGAAGCACCGCACGTTGGGGTTCGCCTCGCTCTGCTGGTTCACCTTCTTATGCGTGTGGCCATAGACGATTGCGGCGCCCGCCGGAAGCGTGGGCATGTGGTCCACGGAGTTGTGGATGCCGGGGCCCCACACGTGGCCGTGGGTAAGGAACAGCTCGCGCCCGGCGCCGGCCGCCTGCGGGTTTGGCGCAGTCGGGTCCCACAGCACGTCGTAGTCCGCCATGCACGGGAAGTCGAGCACCATCTGGTCGACCTCCGCCTCGCAGTTGCCTCGCACGCAGATGACGCGGTCCGCGATGCCGTTCAGCATGGCGATGACCTCCTTCGGGGCGTAGTCCGCCGGGAGGTCGTTGCGCGGGCCGTGGTACAGGAGGTCGCCCAGCAGCACCACGCGGTCCGGCTGCTCGGCGTCGATGGCGTCCATGAGCCGCGCGCACCACCGGGCCGCGCCATGGATGTCGGACGCAATCAGGAGCTTCATGATCTTCTCCACTTCCGTGGCCTCCACAGGGGCGCCACATGAGGTCTTTGCCTGGTACCGATGGTCCCACTGGGTGGCACCCGTGGTCAAACAATGGCGTTTACCTGCACGGATGTCGCATGGCGAGAAACGCTGCCGCCATGGCCGAACCCTATAGCGCAAATTTCAAAAAATCTAATGTGTGAGGACTTAGATTATGTATAGAATCAAAACGCATGGGAACAATGAGGATTGTACAACGAGGATAGAACGTCCCGAAGCCGGCGCGGCCGGTCCTTGGGAGACAGGGAAAGGAACTACACCATGGCAAAGATTCTTGGCATCGACCTTGGTACTACTAACTCGGCAATGGCCGTGCTCGAGGGTGGCAAGCCCACCATCATCGTGAACGCGGAGGGCGACCGCACCACCCCGTCCGTCGTGGGCTTCCGTCCCGACGGCGACCGCATCGTCGGCAAGGCCGCGAAGAACCAGGCCGTTACGAACCCAAAGAACACCGTCTTCTCGATCAAGCGCTTCATGGGCCGTCGCTACGACGAGGTTGGCTCCGAGCTGAAGACCGTCCCGTACACCGTGAAGAGCGGTACCGGCTCCCGCGCCGTCGTCGAAATCGACGGCCAGGACTACACGCCGGAGCAGATCTCCGCGATGATCCTGTCGAAGATGAAGGCCGACGCCGAGAAGTACCTGGGCGAGACCGTCACCGATGCCGTCATCACCGTCCCCGCGTACTTCAACGACGCCCAGCGTCAGGCGACGAAGGACGCCGGCAAGATCGCGGGCCTGAACGTCAAGCGTATCGTGAACGAGCCGACGGCCGCCGCGCTTGCCTACGGCCTGGACAAGAAGGGCATCGACCAGAAGGTCCTCGTGTTCGACCTGGGCGGCGGCACCTTCGACGTGTCCCTGCTTGACCTCGCGGACGGCGTGGTCGAGGTCCTGGCCACCAACGGCGACAACCACCTGGGCGGCGACGACTGGGACCAGAAGGTCATCGACTGGATGGCCGACAAGTTCCAGAAGGACAACAACATCGACCTGCGCAAGGACCCGATGGCGCTGCAGCGTCTGAAGGAGGCCGCGGAGAACGCGAAGAAGGAGCTGTCGAGCGCGCAGCAGGCTGACATCAACCTGCCGTTCATCACCGCTGACGCGACGGGCCCCAAGCACCTGAACTACACGCTGACCCGTGCGGAGTTCGAGCGCATCACCCGCGATCTTCTCGACCGCTGCAAGGCGCCTGTGACCAAGGCCCTGCGTGACGCCAACCTGCAGATTTCTGATGTGAACGAGGTCATCCTCGTCGGCGGCTCCAGCCGTATGCCCGCCGTCCAGGAGCTCGTGAAGCAGATGACCGGCAAGCAGCCGAACATGTCCGTGAACCCGGACGAGGTCGTCGCTGACGGCGCTGCCGTCCAGGGCGGCGTCCTGACCGGCGACGTCGAGGGCATCCTGCTTCTGGACGTCACCCCGCTTTCCCTTGGCGTCGAGACCATGGGCGGCGTGATGACCAAGATGATCGACCGCAACACGACGATCCCGACCTCCAAGACCGAGGTGTACTCCACCGCCGCCGACAACCAGACCTCCGTCGAGATCAACGTCCTGCAGGGCGAGCGCGAGATGGCCGCAGACAACAAGAGCCTGGGCAAGTTCCAGCTCACCGGCATCCCCGCGGCGCGTCGTGGCGTGCCCCAGATCGAGGTCACGTTCGACATCGACGCCAACGGCATCGTGAAGGTCACCGCCAAGGACAAGGCCACCGGCAAGTCGCAGCAGATCACGATCAGCGGCTCCACCGCGCTTTCCGACGACGAGGTCGACCGCATGGTGAAGGACGCCGAGTCCCACGCCGAGGAGGACAAGAAGCACAAGGACGAGATCGAGGTCCGCAACCAGACCGACTCCCTTGCGTACAGCACCGAGCAGACGCTGAAGGACCTGGGCGACAAGGTTCCCGCCGACATGAAGAAGCAGGTGGAGGACGCGGTCGCCGAGGCCAGGAAGGCCCTGGACGGTACGGACATGGACGCCATCAAGGCTGCCGGCGACAAGCTGCAGGAGGTTGGCCACAAGCTGGCCGAGATCGTCTACAGCGACACGAACGCGCAGACCGCCGCTGGCGCCGGCGCGGGCGCCGCACAGCCGACCGGTGACCCCGACGACGTTGTGGACGCGGACTACGAGGTCGTGGACGACGACAAGGACAACAAGTAAGCTCGTCGCGTCGAGCGAACGATAGCTACCTGAGGGGCGGTCTGAGGGCCGCCCCTTGGGGGATTCCCGAAGGAGGGTGACGTGAAGGTGCCAGTCGAGGACGCGGAGGAGAAGAGCAAATCCACTGAGGCCCAGGCCGCGCCGGAAGCGAAGGCGACGGACGAGCTGGATCCCGAGGAGGAGGCGGCTCGCGTGGAGGCTGCGAAGCGTGCGGGCGAGGCCGCTGCCGCCGAGGACTTCAAGGCGGACGCAAGCAAGGTGCGCGCGGAGCGCGACGAGCTGCAGAAGCAGCTTGAGGAGGCCGCTGCCGACGTCGAGGCCGCGAAGAAGCAGGCCGCGGACGCAAGCGAGCGCCTCGTGCGCCTGCAGGCGGACTGGGACAACTACCGTAGGCGTACGGCCCAGGAGCGCCTGGACGAGCGCGAGCGCGCGGCCGAGAAGCTCGTGGTGAACCTGCTGCCGGTCTTGGACGACATGGAGCGCGCGTCCGAGCATGCCGCGAAGAACGACGCGGACAACGAGAGCCTGATGCAGTTTGTGGACGGCGTGAACGCGGTGCACGACAAGATGCTCTCCGTCCTGGCGAAGGAGGGCGTCGAGGTGATCGACCCCGTGGGCGAGCCGTTTGACCCGCTGATTCACCAGGCGGTCGGTCGCGAGGAGAACAAGGACGCCTACGACGAGACCGTGGCCCAGGTGTACCAGAAGGGCTACTCCATGGGTGGCAAGGTCATCAGGAACGCAATGGTGACGGTTACCTTTGGCGGGCCGAAGCGCCCGACCCCCAAGCCGGAGGACGACTCCGAGGCCGAGGGCGGCGCGAAGGATGCCGGCAAGGCCGCCGACGCCGAGTAACAAGGTAAGTTGACCAACGCGCCCGGGCCCAGCAGGTTCGGGCGCGGCTATTTGGAAGGAGGCGTTAGCTCGCATGACGGACAAGAGGAACTACTACGACATCCTTGGCGTGAAGCGCGACGCCGACGCCGACGAGATCAGGAAGGCCTTCCGCAAGCTGGCCGTGAAGTACCATCCGGACGCGGGCGGCGACGCGCAGAAGTTCAAGGAGATCAGCGAGGCGTACACGACGCTCTCCGATCCCCAGAAGCGCAAGGAGTACGACCAGCTGCTGATGTTCGGCGGCATCCCCGGCGCGGACTTTGGCGGATCGGGCGGACGCAACCGCACGTACACGTACACGACGGGCGCGAACGGTGCCGACTGGTCCGAGATATTCGACAACATCAGGAGCGGTGACGGCGCGTTTGGCGGGTTCGACTTCTCGTCCATCTTCGGCGGGGCGGGAGGCCCCGGCGCGGCACGGTCGAACAGGCCCGTCAAGGGCGGGGACCTCACCATGTCCATCGACATCTCTGCCGAGGAGGCGTTCTCCGGGGCACAGCGCAAGGTGTCGTACACCATACCCTCCACGGGCGAGCGCCAGTCGCTTACCGTGAAGGTGCCGGCCGGCGCCGTGGACGGGGGCAAGCTCCGCTACCGCGGCCGCGGCGAGTATGGCATGAACGGCGGCGCGCGCGGCGACCTTGTGGTGACCACGAACGTGGCCGAGCACCCGCTGTTCAAGCGCGACGGCGCGGACGTGCGCATGGAGGTGCCTATCAGCGTGTTCGAGGCGGCGCTGGGTGCCCAGGTGGACGTTCCCACGCCGGACGGGCACGAGGTCAGGCTGAAGGTGCCGGCGGGCACCCAGGACGGCAAGACGTTCCGGTTCAGGGACCTTGGCGCCCCGGACGTGAAGCACAAGGGAAGCCGTGGCGCGATGTACGTGACGGTGAAAGTAAAGGTGCCTACGCACCTCTCGCCCAAGGAGAGGGAGTCGCTGCAGGTCATGAGGGATAACGACAAGCGCGACTACCGAAAGGACGTGGAGCGCTATGGCGCATAGGGACGAAGACGACAAGAGCAAGCCGCTGTACATGATCAGCGTGGCTGCCGAGCTGACGGGCATGCACCCGCAGACCCTGCGCGTGTACGAGCAGAAGGGGCTGGTGACGCCCGGGCGCTCGCGCGGCAACACGCGCCTGTACTCGCAGGGCGACATCGAGCGGCTGAACCTCATCAGCAAGCTGACGGACGAGGGCATCAACCTCGCCGGCGTGGTGAGGATCCTGGACATGCGCGAGCGCGCCATGGAGCGCGACAAGGAGATCGACCGGCTGCGCAGGCGCGTGCGCGAGCTTGAGGACGAGGTCCACGAGCTGCGCATGAGGGAGAAGATCACCGCCCTCGCCCGCTACGACGGCGCGGGACCGGAGCAGGTCATGCGCGGACTGCTCTCGAACGGCAAGGGCCGCGGCGTCTGAGGACGGCTTGCCGGCGCGTGGCAGGCTCTTCTCGCCCGCGCGGGAGTTTGTCGCTAGCTACAAAAATCGCGTTTGGCTTAGATGCCCCTTCCTCGTACCTTTATGCGGGGAAGGGGTGCCTTCGTGTGTGGTGGCCATGTGACGCGAGGCTTGCACGGGAGGCGCCAGGGCCCAGGGGAGGAAGATCCACATGAGCGAGTTTCTTGCAAGTCGCTTTGCGAACGCGTGCCCGTATCGTCCCGGAGAGCAGCCAAAGGACCGCGCATACGTCAAGCTGAACGCGAACGAGACCAGCGTTGCCCCGAGTCCGCGCGTGCGCGAGGCGCTGTGCGACGAGGGGCTCTTCAAGGGGCTGGGCCACTATGCCGACCCGTACTGCATGCCGCTGCGGCGTGCCGTGGCGCGGGTGTACGGCGTGGACGCGGAAGAGGTGTTCGTGGGCAACGGCTCGGACGAGGTGTTGGGCTTTGTGATGCAGACGTTCATGGGGCCGGGCTCTCGCGTGTGCTTTCCGGACGTGACATACGGCTTCTACCATGACTTTGCAGTTACCTTTGGGCTCGACTGGGAGTACGTGCCTGTGCGCGACGACTTTGGCGTCGACGTTGCGGCGCTGTGCGCGACGGACCGCCACGTGCTCTTGGCGAACCCCAACTCGCCAACGGGAATCGCGTTGGGTATCGACGAGGTCGAGAAGATCGTGGCCTCGCGGCCGGAGCGTCTTGTGGTGTTGGATGAGGCCTACGTGGACTACTGCGGCAAGAGCTGCGTGCCGCTGGTGCGCAGGCACCGCAACCTGATAGTGGTGCACACCATGAGCAAGTCCAGAAACTTGGCCGGCGCGCACATTGGCTACGCCATTGCTCAGGCGGACCTGGTGAAGGACCTGGAAGACATCAAGTTTGCATTCAATCCGTTTAACCTGAGCGCACCGACCATGGCCGTGGGTATCGCGGCGCTTTCCGACCCGGAGTACTATCGTGCGACGGTTGCCAACACGGTGCGCACGCGCGAGGCGGTCCGTGCCGAGCTCGAGGCCATGGGCTTTGCGGTGCTGCCCTCGAGCACGAACTTTCTGCTGGCGTCGCACCCTAGCCTCGACGCGCGAACGTGGTGCGCAGAGCTGCGACCGGCCGGCGTGCTGACGCGCCACTACGATACCAGGAGGTTGCGCCCGTGGCTGCGCGTGACCGTGGGCACGCCGGAAGAGATGCGCGTCTTTTTGGACCAGACGCGGCAGATACTGGAGCGGGCGCGCGCCTAGGGGCGCCGCCGCGGGCCGCTACTGCGCAAGGAGCTCCTGGCAGAGCGCGATCTTGCGCGCGACGGACAGCTGCTCCATCTGCGCGTGCGACTTGTAGCTGAGGCCGCATACGGAGGCGATCTTGCCCAGGCGGTAGCGGATGGTATTGGGGTGCTGGCCCAGTGCGCGTGCGGCGGCCTCCACGGACTCGTCGGCGTCGCAGTACGCCTCGAGCGTCTGCAGCAGGCTGGAACCCGTCTCTGCGTCAAAGCTCCGCAGCGGCTCGAGCACCGAGTCTGCCCACGCGTTCACCCGCGCGTCACGAGCGCAGGGCAGAAGCGCCCTCAGCACGCCCAGGTCTGCGTAGTGCACGGTGCCGCCGCCGCGCCTGCGGGCAACGAGGGCCGACCTTCGCGCTTCGAGCACGGCGTCGCCCATCTGCCCAAGGTCAAAGTGGACGCAGCTCACGCCAACCGGCGCCGTCACCTCGTGCTCAAGAACGTCCGCACGCAGGACGCTTACCAGCTCGTCCAGCTGCGCCCGACCGTTCACGACGTCGGAGTCCGCGCTCGCGACGTACAGCAGGCCGTCGTCGTAGGGCGCCAGCAGGCAGCGCAGGCCAAAGAGCCGGCTTTCGTGGTAGCGTGCGAGCGCCTGCGCAAGTCCGGCCTGCGAAGGAGGCTCCGCAACGTAGACGGCCACGTGCTCCTCGCCAAAGCTCGGGTTCAGGCGCAGCGCGTGGGCGCGCACGACCTCGCGGCTTGCAGGCTCGCGCGTCATCAGATCCAGCTCGTTTTGCGCAAACGACGCGTCCGCGAGCTCGGCCACGCGCCGGTCCACCTGGGCTATGACCGTGTCGAAGAAGAAGTCGTCGCGGGTCGTCAAGAACAGCGGGAAGTCGCGCGCGTTTGCATAGCGAAGCGTGGAGTCCGGTATGTCCAGGTGCAGCACGTTCTTGATCACGAGGCCGCTTGTACCGCGTCCGACCAGGTACTTCACGGCCTCGCCAATAAGCCACGGGTCGTCGTGCGCATACAGAAACGTCGAGAGCACAAGCTGGCCCGGCTCGAAGTTGACGCGCTGGTAGCGGGTCTTGAGCCCGGGCATGAGCTCGTAGTCGAGGATGCCCACCTGGCCGATGGCGCGCGAAAGCCCGCCGGCGCCCGCAAGGAGCCGCATGCTCTGGGCGTACGAGTTCATGAAGTCCGAGACGGTATAGATCATCATAGGCTCCTGTAGGTCCAAAAACACAACGCAAAAACTGCCGAGAAGAACAATCACCATGGCAAATAGCTCGCAAATTCAAAAGAAATGTTCTTTTCACCCCAAAACCTATTGTAGACAAAAACAACAAGTTGCCCTCGAACATCAGGCCTTGGGCACGTAAAGTCGTTGTCATGAGCGGCGTGGGTATGGGGCCCGCGCTACGGGCAGGCCGGATCCAGGAGCCCGTGTCAGACAGGACGAAGCATGACGCAGATCAGGGTACTTTCCGCGGAAGACATCTCGAAGGTCCTTACCGTGACCGATGCGCTTGAGGCGGTGGAGGACGCCTACCGCCAGAAGGCGGAGGGGGAGGCCAAAGCGTGGCCCATGGTGTACGAGCAGTTTGTGCCCGGCGCCTCTGACATGGACATCCGCTCCGGCGAGCTTGCGGCCAGCGGGCTGTTTGGGCTCAAGCTCACGTCGTGGTTCTCGGGCAACCCCAGCCGTGGCCTGCCAGAGGTCTTTGGTACCACGTTTTTGTGTGACAACGGTACGGGCGCCCCGCTGGCGGTCCTGAACGCCGGCGCCATCACAGGGCTGCGCACCGGGGCGGCCGCGGCGCTGGGCGTGAAGTGGCTGGCGCGCAGGGACGCGTCGCGACTGCTGGTCGTCGGCGCGGGCCACATGAGCACGTACATGGTGGCGGCGACGCTTGCCGCCTGCCCCGCCATAGACCACGTCGAGGTGTGGGACCCGCGCAAGGAGGAGGCACCGGAGTCGCGCGTCGAGCTCATGCGCGGTGAGGTTGCGGACATCCTGGCCACGGCGGGTGCGGAGCGCGCTTACGAGCTCGTCGCAGTAGCGGACGGCAAGGCCGCGGCAGGCGCCGCCGACGCGATTATCACCATCACGCCGGCGACCGACCCCGTGGTCCAGCGCGACTGGGTGCGTCCCGGCACGCACATCAGCGCGGTCGGCGCGGACATGGAGGGCAAGCAGGAGCTTGCGTCCGACCTTGTGGCGGCGGCCCGCGTCTACGTGGACGACCGCGCGCAGAGCGTGTCGTCCGGCGAGCTCGAGGTGCCCGTCAGGCAGGGCGCCATCACGCCGGGCCACATCGTGGCGGAGCTGGGCGAGCTCATCGCCGGCAAGGCGGGGGGTCGCACGTCCAAGGACCAGGTGACGGTGTTCGACACCTCGGGAATCGCCGTACAGGACCTTGCGGTGTCGCGCATGGCCTACGACCGCGCCGTCGAGCGCGGGCTGGGTTCCGTGGTCGCGCTGTAGCGGGCGAGAAGAACAGTCAACGTACGGGCAGGCTAGGCGGACGCGCCCGAATCTGGTGGGCGCCGCAACGGAGGTCGTCATGAAGATCAAGGACTTCAAGGTAGAGCAGTGGATGAACGCGTGGGAGACGAAGTGCCGCTACAACGTGGCCGAGACCTGCACGTACTCCATGTCCCTCGACGAGGTGTTCGAGCTGTGCGAGGGCTCGGCGGCGGCCGGGGCGAAGGTGCGCCGGGAGTTTCTGGACGCGTTCTGCAAGCGTCGCCTGACGTATGGCGACATCGAGGGCAACCCAAAGTTCCTGCAGGGCATATGCGGCCTGTACCAGACGGTCAGGCCAGAGCATGTCATCCCCACGCATGGAGCGGCCGGCGCAAACCACCTCGTGCTCACGACCCTGTGCGAGCCGGGTGACCACGTCGTGTCCGTCATGCCCACCTACCAGCAGCTCTATTCCATCCCCGAGATGTGCGGCGCCAAGGTGAGCATCCTGCATCTGGACAAGGAGCGGCACTACCACGTGGACGCAGAGAGGCTCGAAGCCCTCTGCGGGGACAACGTCAAGGTCATCTGCATCAACAACCCGGACAACCCCACGGGAGCCCTGCTTTCCGAGGAGGAGATTCGCAACATTGTGGACATCGCCCGCAGACATGACGCATGGCTCGTGTTCGACGAGGTGTACCGTCTCTTGGTGCAGGACAGCGACGCGTTCACGACCTCGCCCATCGACCTGTACGACAAGGCCGTCGTCGTGAGCTCCATGTCCAAGGTCTGGTCCATGGCCGGCGTGCGCCTTGGCTGGTGCATCACGAAAGACGTGCAGCTCCGTCACGACCTGCTGAGTCACCGCGACTACGACCTCATCAGTTGCGGCCTGTTCGACGAGGAGGTTGCGGCCTATGCCCTGGCGCACCGCGACGCGATTCTGGGTCGCAGCCACCGCATCGTCCGCAAGAACCTGCAGGTTCTTGCGGAGTGGGTCGACTCCGAGCCGCATCTCTCGTTCGTGAGGCCCGAGGCCGGAACCACCGCCCTCGTCTACTACGACTACGACATCGACTCCTACGACTTCTGCGTCGACATGGTCAAGACCACGGGCGCCCTCGTCACGCCCGGCGACGCCTTCGAGGAGCCGCACAGCATGCGCATCGGCTATGCGTACTCCGACAACCCCGACGACCTGCGCCGCGGCCTTGAGGCGATCTCGGCCTTCATGCGCACGCTCGAAAAGTAGTTGCGGTCGCACGCGACGCGGCCCCCAACATACGCATCGCCTGCGGGCGAGAAGGACGTGCGGCGTAAGGCCGCTGCCCTTCTCGCCCGCCCCTCTCTGCGGCTGGCGCGCCTTCGGCGGTGTGCTGGCCCTTCCTTCTGGTTCTCTTTAGCACGCGCAGAAAATCTATCTAATGAAGACTTAGATTTTTGTATAAGCGCCAGCTCACGGGGAACAATGAACCTTGATAACCAGATTCCCAGAAGGGAGAAAAGCATGAGATTCGACAAGTGGGCAGTGACGGCCCAGGAGGCGCTGCAGTCCTCCGTCAGCATAGCCGCCGACGCCGAGGCGGGTGAGGTTCGCCCCATACACCTGCTGAAGGCGCTGCTGCAATCCAACGAGCGCAACATCACCGCGATCATCGAGCGCGTGGGCGCGGACCCCGCGCAGGTCGAGGCCCAGGTGGACCAGACCATCGCGCATGCGCCGCGCGTCACGGGCGACATGAGCCAGATGAGCATAAGCAACGAGCTGCGCCACGTGGGCGACGAGGCCGAGAAGCTCGCCTCCAAGCTCGGCGACAGCTACGTCACGAGCGAGCACCTGCTGTGCGCGCTCGCGGATGAGAAGGGCGACGCCGGATCGGCGCTGCGCGGCGCGGGCATCACGGGCAAGCGCGTGCAGGAGGCGTTCAACGACCTGCGCGGTGACGAGCGCGTGACCTCTCAGGACGCGAAGACGCAGTTCGAGGCGCTGGAGCAGTACGGACGCAACGTGACGGACCTTGCCCGCCAGGGTAAGCTCGACCCGGTCATCGGCCGCGTGGAGGAGATTCGCCGCACCATCCAGGTGCTCAGCCGCCGCACGAAGAACAACCCCGTCCTCATCGGCGAGCCCGGCGTCGGCAAGACCGCCATCGTCGAGGGCCTGGCAGAGCGCATCGCCGCGGGCGACGTGCCCTCCACCATCAAGGACAAGGAGGTCGTGGAGCTTGACATGAGCGCGCTCGTCGCGGGCGCAAAGTACCGCGGCGAGTTCGAGGACCGCCTCAAGAGCGTGCTGAAGGAGGTCCAGAAGGCAAACGGAAGGGTCATCCTCTTCATCGACGAGCTGCACACCATCGTGGGCGCGGGTGCGACCGAGGGCTCCATGGACGCTGGCAACATCCTGAAGCCGGCCCTGGCCCGTGGCGAGCTGCACATGATAGGCGCGACCACCCTGGACGAGTACCACAAGTACATCGAGAAGGACCAGGCCCTTGCCCGCCGCTTCCAGACGGTGTTCGTGTCCGAGCCTACGGTGGAGGACACCATCTCCATCCTGCGTGGCCTGAAGGAGAAGTACGAGCAGCACCACCGCGTGCGCATCACGGACGCGGCGCTGGTCTCTGCCGCGGACCTCTCCAACCGCTACATCAGCGAGCGCTTCCTGCCCGACAAGGCCATCGACCTGGTGGACGAGGCCGCGTCCCGCCTGCGCATGGAGCTCGACTCCATGCCGGCCGAGATCGACGCCGTCGACCGCGAGCTGACCCAGAAGCAGATCGAGGAGCAGGCCCTCATGAAGGAGGAGGACGCCGCCTCTAAGGAGCGCCTCGCCGCGCTGCAGAAGGAGATCGCGGTCACGCGCGAGAAGCTCGACGGCATGAAGGCCAACTGGAAGAACGAGAAGGACGCGATCGACCACGTCCAGGACCTCAAGAGTCAGATCGAGGACGCCAAGTCCCAGGTCGAGATGGCCACGCGCGCCGGCGACCTCGCGAAGGCATCCGAGCTGCGCTACGGCAAGATCCCCGAGCTCCAGAAGAGCTACGAGGCTGCCGAGCACGCGCTCGAGTCCAAGCAGGAGGCCGGCGGCATCCTGAAGGAGGAGGTCACCCCGGACGAGATCGCGGAGGTCGTGAGCTCGTGGACCGGCGTCCCCGTCAGCAAGATGATGCAGGGCGAGATGGACAAGCTCAAGAACCTGGAGGCGGAGCTCCACAAGCGCGTCGTGGGCCAGGACGAGGCCGTCAAGGCCGTCGCCGCGGCCGTGCGCCGCAGCCGTGCGGGACTTTCCGACCCCAACCGCCCGATCGGCAGCTTCTTCTTCCTCGGCCCCACGGGCGTCGGCAAGACCGAGCTCGCAAAGGCCCTGGCAGAGTGCCTGTTCGACGACGAGAAGGCCCTGGTGCGCATCGACATGTCCGAGTACATGGAAAAGTTCAGCGTCCAGCGCCTCATCGGCGCGCCTCCCGGATACGTGGGCTACGACGAGGGCGGCCAGCTGACCGAGGCCGTGCGCCGTCGTCCGTACTCCGTCATCCTCCTGGACGAGATGGAGAAGGCTCATCCCGACGTCTTCAACATCCTGCTGCAGGTCTTGGACGACGGTCGCCTCACCGACGGCCAGGGTCGCGTCGTGAGCTTCAAGAACACGATCATCATCATGACCTCCAACGTCGGCAGCCAGTACATCGCCGGCGCGAACGCCTCCAGCGACCCGAAGACGGTGCAGAAGCAGGTGAACGACGCCCTGCGCGCCACCTTCAAGCCTGAGTTCCTCAACCGCATCGACGACGTTGTGGTCTTCCACGCACTGGGCCTCGACGACATCGAGAAGATCGTGGATATCCAGCTGAAGGACGTCCGCAAGCGCCTCGACCGCGAGCGCATCAAGCTCGAGCTCACGCCTGCGGCCATCCAGTCGCTCTCGCTCGACGGGCTCGACCCCGTCTACGGCGCGCGTCCGCTCAAGCGCCTCATCCAGCGCCAGGTGGTGGACAATGTCGCGTCGCTCATCATCGCGGGCAAGCTCCACGAGGGAGACACCGTGAGGATCGACGTGGGCGCGGACGACCAGCTCTTCGCGGAGCCCGTCCCCGCCGGCGACAACTCCGACCAGCCGTCGGACGACACGCCGGTCGAGCCGGACACGGTGGAGTAGCCGGGCACCCCGCGCGTCGCGGGGACCATATGGAGTCAGGCCGGGGCCGGCCGGGCGGGACATCCTGCCCGGCCGGCCCTTTGCCGTACGCGCCGCCTTTGCGCAATAATGTTCCAAACGCTTGCGAGGGAGGCATCGTGACGGACGAGAAGGACCAGGACCCAGAGCAGCTAGTCCCCCTGGACCAGAACTCCGAGGACGCCGTCGAGGACGCCGACGCCTCCGCCGTGGTCGATCCCGGCAGGTTCGGCCGCGTGGCTGAGGGCGCCCGGGCGGCCGTCGCCGCGGATGGCGTTCCGGGCGAGGGCGCAAGCCGACGCCCCGGGCGCGCGGTCATGGCGTTCGTGCTCGTCCTGGCTCTCGTCGCCTGCGTCGCGGCCGCCGCGACGTACGGGGCGGAGCTCTGGGGCGGCAAGACCGTTCCCTACGTCGTGGGCTCCACGCAGGAAGGCGCGGCCGGCAAGATACGGGGCAAGGGCCTCGCGGTCAAGGTGGCCCTCGTCGCGTCGGACGATCCCGAGGGAACGGTCGTGCGTACGAGGCCTGCGGCGGGCACGCGCGCCCCGGCGGGAGGCACCGTCACCGTCTACGTCGCGAAGGCGCGCGTCGTGCCCAAGGTGGCCGGGCTCCAGCTGGGCGAGGCCAAAAAGGCGCTTCGCGGCGCAGGCGCCAGGCACTTCTCCATCGCCTACGTGGCGTCCGGTGCCGCCGACGGCAGCGTCGTCGCGACGGAGCCGGCGGAGGGCGCCGCGTTCCAGGCAAGCGACACCATAACCATCAAGGTCGCGCGGCCGTACACGGTGCCGTACGTCGTGGGCAAGACCGAGGCTGACGCCCGCGCCGCCGTGGCCGAGGCCGGCCTTGTCGCAAGCGTCACGTACGTGAGGTCGGACGAGGACGCCCAGACGGTCGTCGCGGCGGACCCCGCCCCCGGCACCACCATAGAGCGGGGCGCGACCGTCACCTTGCAGGTGTCTGCGCCGTACCCCTCCGACTACCACCACCTGCGCGAGTACTTCGACTACAAGACGCACGTGACGGAGTTCCTGAGGAGCGAGGGCTTCCAGCTCGCGTCGTCCTCCACGGGCGACGGCGGCGTGGCGCGCGTGCTGTACGCCTCGGCGGACAAGGGCAACGTGACGGTGACGGACACCCCGTTCAGCCACAGCTTCCCCAAGGGGTCGGGCACCGCGGACGTGCTGGCGTCCGGCGCGGCGCTGCCGGGCATCCGCCTTGACTTCGCGGGCGCGGACCTCCCGGCGGACGCGTCCTCGCTTGACGAGTCCGCGGTGCGCCAGCTTGCGGACCTGTGCGGGTTCACGGGCATGACCCAGACGCTTACGCAGGACCAGGTGGTCGTGCCCTCGAACTTGCGGAAGTCTTCCGCGCGTTTCGTGTGCGCGTACGGGGAGATGGGCGACTACTGCTGGTCGGTCCTTGTGGTGCAGGACGCCGACCGCACGCGCGCCGCGGCAACGTGTGCGCTAAAGTCGCTGTACGACGCCTACGACCTTGGCAAGTTCAACAACAGCATCTGCGACATGATCGCGTGCGTGGACGTGTACGGATAGGGGAGCGCAAGGCATATGCAACGGAAGACGACAGACGACGCACGGCAGCAAGGCATCCGCAAGGACTCCGGGCGAGAAGGTCGCGCCCACGCGGCCGCCGCAAGGAGGCGGGACGCGCATGGCGCGCGGCAGGGGCCCGACCAGCCGAAGGACGACCCGTTCATCCGCGCGGAGCGCGAGGACGACGACGGCTACGACCCGTATTCCGACCGCAGGCCAACGCCGGAGCCGCTGTTCGAGCGCGACCCCTGGGACTAGGGCCCCTGGGACTGGGATTGCCCAGGCGCTGGCCAGAAGCGCCCGGCGCCTAGCCCAGGTGGCTTATCATCTGGGCGATCACGATCGCGATGACCACAAACACCAGGATGACCGCGATGATCGAGAAGAGCGACCTGCGGCGCCGCATGCGGTCGCGCGAGGCAAATATGGAGCGGCGGCCCTTTGGCACCTCGAGGTACTGGCCGTAGCGCCCCTGCTGTATGGAAGACCTGCTCTTGCGCGCGCGGCGGTAGCTGTGCCCGCCAGAGAGCACGCCGCCGCCTATGGCGATGTTGGAGTCGTGCGCGTAGCCCTCGGGCGAGTACGTGCCGTCGGCTGCGTCGTCGTTGATGGCCGGCTGCGTCTTGTGCGGCGCGCGCGGGCGCGTGTATAGCTCGCGCTGCATGCCGGCACCGCCGGACTCGGGCCAGGCGCCGTCCTCCCAGCCCTGCTCGCGGGCGGCCTGCGCCGCCTCGTACTCCGCCGGGTCCATCGGGCGCCGGCGCGGCGCGTCCTGCGGCTGGGGCTGCGCCCCATAGCCCTCGAGCCCGTCAAGGCCAAGCAGATCGTCGTCCGTGGCGTCCGTCGGGCGCTCGCCTGCCGCGCCCGCATCCTGTGCCGCGGCGCCCGTCCCGGCCGGCCGTGACGTGGCCGCGTCCTTCTCGTCCACGCGCTGGCGCTGGTCCTGCGCCGCGCCCGCGTCCCTTGCGCCGCTTATGTGCTGCGGCTTGGCCTCGGCGGCCTCTACCAGAAAGTCGGGTATGTCCTGCGCGGTGCGCGAGGCGTCGTCGGACGCGCGTCCCGCTGGCTTCTGCTGATTCATTGCGTGCCTCTGTGTTCGCTCGCAAGATGCTACTGGATGGAATTTAGCATATCGCGCACGAATGACCTCCAGCCAAACTCCGCTAAGCAGTAAGCAAACATAAATGAAAACCTAGTGTGTGTACACTTAGATTTGATGAGTTTGTGTCGCTAAGAAAACCTTGCAGCACATGTTTAAATCCGCCCTCGGCGGGAACAAACAACTACGAACGCAAAAGCGCACGACGGCGCCGGAAAGCGGGCGCCACCAACCATAGGGAGTGATAGTCATGACGAGCATGATTCCGTACACCAGCCTTGACAGGGCACTTCGCAGCTGGCCGTTCGATTCCATGGACGATTTCTTCGCACCGCTGGCCAAGGTCACCGGCGACTACGGCTTCAAGATGGACGTCGAGGACGCGGGCGACGCGTACGTGGTGTCCGCGGAGCTGCCGGGCGTCACGAAGGACCAGGTAGACGTGGAGCTTAACGAGGGCCGCCTCTCCATCAGCGTGGACAAGAAGGAGTCCGACGAGAAGAAGGACAAGACCTACCTGCAGAAGGAGACCTCGGAGTGGCAGGCGTCCCGCGGCGTGTACCTGAAGGACGCCGCGCGAGAAGGACTTTCCGCCAAGCTCGAGGGCGGCGTCCTCACGGTGAACGTCCCCAAGCAGCAGAAGCAGTCCAACGTGACGAAGGTCACCGTCGAGTAGCGCTTCGCGCCTGGGGTGCGCCGGAAGGCGCGTCCACAACATGGCCCGGGCCGTCATGGCACGGGCGTCCTAACGCACAAGGGGACGACGCTCGGGCGCCGTCCCCTTTCTGTGTCGCGTGCCTCACCGTGCACGCTTCTTCTCGCACGTCTCATGTCGCGCGCGGCTTGGTCCCGCGCGCCGGTGCCCGCGGTCGTCGTCGGCAGCTACACCGAAAGCTCCGGGCGCGGGCAGCGCATGATGACGGGCTCGCCGTCGCACGCGAGCTCGCCGCCTTCCACCACCACGTCGGACCCGTCGATCAGGTTCCTGTACGTGCCGTCCGCAACGTCCACGGCAACGCGGGCAGCCTTGCCCCTCAGGCTGAACACGCCAACGGTGCGAGGCATGTCGCCCGCCTCCTTGCGAACGTCGTCTCGATACATGACCGCCACGTCCTTCTCGTCGTCCGCCGTGGCGTGGCAGTAGTCCGTGGGCTCCAGCACGTCGCGCTTGATGCCGTACAGTGTGCGCATGAGGCCGCTCAGGTCGTAGCGCACGGTCCAGTCCACGGTGTCGCGGTCAAACAGGCTGGGCTGGTGCTCCGCCGCGACCTCCTGGCCGGCGTACAGCAGGGTCGTGCCTTTCAGGAAGTAGGCCATGGCGGTAAGGTTGCGCAGGTCGCGGGGGTCGCTGTCCCATCCCGCGATGCGCGGCAGGTCGTGGTTCTCCAGGTAGCGCAGCTTGTTGTAGTACGCGGGGTACGCGCAGTCCTGAAAGTCCACCAGGTCCAGGTAGTGGCTCAGCGTCGCCTTGCCGCGCAGGTAGTTGTCGAACGTCTCCTGCACGTCGTAGGAGTACTCGATGTCGAACGCCTCGAACGCTTCCGTGTCGCGGGCGCAGCACATGCCCAGCGCGCGACATGCCTTGCCAAACGAGCGGTGCACGGTCTCGGCCAGCCAGATGGCGTTCGGTCGCACCTTCGCCACGGCCTCGCGTGCGGCCTTCCAGAACTCCACGGGCACGAAGGACGCCACGTCGCAGCGGAAGCCGTCCACCATGGTCGCCCAGTAGCACAGCGACTCGATCTGGTAGTCCCACAGCGGCTTGTTCCACCTGCCGGGCGTGCCGTAGTCCAGGTCGATCACGTCGGACCAGTCGCCCACGTGGTTGCCGGGGTTGCCGTCCGGCTTGCGATAGAAGAACTCCGGGTGCTGCTCAAACAGCACGGAGTCGGGGGAGGTGTGGTTGTACACCACGTCGATGATGCACCTCATGCCGCGCGCGTGGATCGCGTCCACCAGCTGCCTGAAGTCGTCCAGCGTGCCGTACTCCGGGTTCACGGCGCGGTAGTCGCGGTTTGCGTAGGGGCTCCCGAGCGTGCCCTTGCGGCCCTTCTCGCCCGTTGGGTGGATTGGCATGAGCCACACCACGTCAACGCCCAGGTCGCGGATGCGGTCAAGGTCGGGTATGACCGAGAGGAACGTGCCCTCCTTGGTGTGGTTGCGTACGAAGACGGAATAGATTACCTGCTTCTGCAGCATGGGGTTCGTGTCTGTCGGCATGCGCTTCCTCCTTGTGTCCTGTTGCGGCGTCTGCGTGCCGCCCGCCCGTGACGTCCGGGCGGCCGCGGCCACGCGATAGCATAGGCCATTGCACGCGCCGAGGGTGCGTGCCATTTCGTTCCTCTATTGGTGTCGCTTGTTCCATCTTTTTTGGCGCGATTGCTACTCACCCGCGATTTTCGTCCGTTCACCGCCTGTTCCCGGAAATTTCCCGGCTATTCCTTGACCGAATCTCCACGCGAGTGCTTCAATGGTCTTGCTGGAAACGTTACCAGAAACGTTCCCGCAACTGGTTTGATGCCAGTTTTCGAATCAGCACGAAACGCAGCGACAAGTGCATGAGGGGAGGGACCGACGTTGACCATCAAGGATGTCGCAGCATACTGTGGGGTCTCGGTCAGCACGGTCTCCCGAGCGCTCAACGGTCACCCGGACGTGAGCGAGGACATGCGTAACAAGGTCCTGGATGCCGCCCGCGCGCTGCGCTACGTTCCCAACAGGAGCGCCCGCGACCTCGCGATGAACCAGTCGGACACCATCGGCCTCATTGTCCGCGGCGGCACCAACCCGTTCTACACCCCCATCGAGCACGCCATAGAGCACGCGGCGGAGCTTCGCGGCTTCGGCATCGTGCCGCGCCAGCTCCCCTCGAACGGCGACGAGATCGGTGAGGCCGCGGAGCTTGTGCGCACGAAGCGTCTCAAGGGCGTCGTGCTCTTGGGCGGCAGGTTCGACTACTCCACGGAGGACGCGCAGTCCGTCGGCGTGCCGTTCGTGTGCTGCTCCTATACCAACCACTTCGGCGACCTGCCGAGGGACGCCTACTCCTCCGTCTCCATCAACGACAAGGCCGAGGCGTACAAGGCCGTTCGCGCCCTCATCGACGCGGGCCACACCCGCATCGCGTGCCTGCTGTCCGAAACGGACGACCAGTCCATCAGCCAGCTCCGCTTCGACGGGTACTGCCAGGCGCTGGAGGACGCGGGCATCCCGCTCGACCTCGGCCTCGTCCTCAAGACGAACGGCTTCCTGATGAGCTCCGCGTACGAGCAGGTCAAGGAGGCCATCGAGGCCGGTCTCGACTTCACAGCGGTCTTCTCCATCGCCGACACGATGGCCATCGCGGCCATGAAGGCGATATTCGACACCGGCGCCAGCGTTCCCGACGACTACTCCGTCATCGCGATCGACGGCATCGAGGTGTCCCAATATACGGTTCCAACGCTCACCACGCTCTGCCAGCCCCAGGAAACCATGGGCCAGGAGGCTGTGCGGCTGCTGGTGGACGTCTTGGAGGGCAAGTCCGAAAACGAGCACGTCAGGCTCAAGACGACCCAGCGGTCCGGTGGGACCGTCGGGCCGGCAAGAAGGTAATTCTCGCACCTAAGGGAGGGTGCGTGAAGGAAAACGTAGGAGGGTTCTTATGTTTGACAAGCCAATTTCTCGTAAGGGTTTCCTGAGCGGCACCGCCGCGGTCGTCGCGGGCCTCGGCCTCGCCGCCTGCTCCGGTGAGTCTGGAGACGACTCCAGCAAGTCCAGCGCCGGCAAGACCTATGGCTCCGGCAAGAACGGCACCGTTTACTGGCTGAACTTCAAGCCCGAGATTGACGAGACCATCCAGAAGCTCGGCAAGAAGTACGCGAAGGCCAAGGACGTCAAGGTGAAGATCGTCACCGCTGCCTCTGGCGACTACGAGAAGACCCTGACCTCCGAGATGGACAAGTCCGAGGCCCCGACCATCTTCGTCATCGGCAACCATGCCGGCGTCAAGGAGTGGAACGACTACGCCCTCGACCTCAAGGACACCGACATCGCCAAGGCGCAGACCACCGACGAGTACAACCAGTACGATGACAGCGGAAAGCTCGTCTCCGTCGGCTACTGCTACGAGTGCTACGGCATCGTCGCCAACGTCGACAACATCACGAAGGCCGGCCACTCCGTCGACGAGATCAAGAACTTCGACACCCTGAAGGCCGTCGTCGAGGACATCCACAAGAACGCCAAGGCCAACGGCTTCGACGCCTTCGCGGCCACCGACATGGACGACTCCTCGTCCTGGCGTGTCACCGGCCACCTCGCCAACCTCGAGTTCTTCTATGAGGAGCACAAGGGCGACGGCGCGAGCAAGGACGTCTGGAAGGAGACCCCCGCTACCATCGAGGGTACCTACCTGCCGAACTTCAAGAGCCTGTACGACCTCATCATCAACAACTCCGTCACCGCTCCCGACCAGCTCGCGACCGGTGGCCACGACCCCGCGCAGCAGTTCAAGGACGGCAAGGCCACGTTCTATCTGACCGGCTCCTGGGACTACGCCGACATCGCCAAGTCCGTCAAGAACACCACCATGCTTCCTTACTACTGCGGCGTGAAGGGCGAGGAGAAGGCCGGCCTCAACAACGGCACCGAGAACTGCTGGGCCATCAACAAGAACGCCTCCAAGAAGGACCAGAAGGCCTCCATGGACTTCCTGATGTGGCTCGTGTCCGACGCCGACGCCTCCAAGGCCCTCGTCGAGCAGCTCGGCATCATGCCCTTCAAGGACGCTGCCGAGTCTGAGAACGGCTGGCTGAAGCGCTCTGCAGAGCTCACCGACGCAGGCAACTACAACATGGACTGGGCGACCAACTTCGAGCCGAACGTTGACACCTATCGTGCCGGCCTCGTCTCCGCTCTGAACGACTACAACTCCAAGCAGAACGACGAGAACTGGGACAAGTTCAAGACCGCCTTCGTCGACGGCTGGGCGACCCAGTACAAGAAGGCTAACGCATAGCCTTAGGCTCGGGTAAGCCTCTGCGGACCGGGTGGACGCGCGCCCGCCCGGTCCGCTTCTTTTTGGGAGCGTTTATGAGTAGTGCAAAAGCAAAGAAGATAACGGCGACGAGCTCGCGGGTGAGGTCCATCAGGCGCTGGGGCCTCCTCTTCCTCGGGCCCGTTACCGCCGCATTCACGATTGGCTTCATCTGGCCGTTCATCCAGGGCATCTACCTCTCGTTCTGCCAGTTCCGCCTCACGTCTGACGCCAAGTTCATCGGACTCGGCAACTACGCGGCGGCATTCGCGGACGAGAGCTTCAGGTACTCGTTCTGGTACACCGCGGCATTCGCGGTCGTGAGCCTCGTGCTCATCAACGTGCTGGCGTTCGCCGTCGCGTACGCCCTGACGCAGAACCTGAAGGGAAGCAACATCTTCCGTACCGTGTTCTTCGCGCCCAACCTGATCGGCGGCATCGTCCTGGGCTACATCTGGTCGATGATCTTCGACGGCATCCTGTCCAGGTACGGCACCTCCGTCATCCTCGAGACCAAGTATGGTTTCTGGGGCCTGGTCATCCTCATGTGCTGGCAGCAGGTCGGCTACATGATGATCATCTACATCGCCGGCCTTCAGGCCGTCCCCGAGGACATGCTCGAGGCAGCCAAGATCGACGGTGCGTCCAAGTCTCAGACCCTGTTCAAGGTCACCATCCCCAACGTAATGCCCTCCATCACCATCTGCATGTTCCTCACTCTCACCAACAGCTTCAAGCTCTTCGACCAGAACCTTGCGCTGACCGGTGGCCTCCCCTTCAAGCAGCTCGCGAACGGCGAGACGGTCCACACGACCGAGATGCTCGCCCTGAACATCTACAACACGTTCTACGGAACCGCCTCGGTCGCACGTGGCACCGCACAGGCCAAGGCAGTCATCTTCTTCGTCCTCGTCGCGATCATGGGGCTCGCCCAGCTTGCGTACACGCGTAAAAGGGAGGTGCAGCAGTAATGGCTTCCAAGCAAGAGACCCTTACCTCCGAGCGTCGTCACAAGACAATCGCCTCCGTGGTTCTCTCCATCATCTGCATCATCTACGTCATGCCCATCGTCACGGTGGTCATCAACTCCTTCAAGAAGAACACCTTCGTGAAGACCGACACCTTCGCGCTCCCGAACGCGGAGACCGCTGCCGGCTGGGCGAACTTCATCAAGGGCATGACGTTCGGCAACTACCCCTTCATGGCGTCCGTTGCCAACTCCGTGATCATCACGGTAATCTCCACCTTCCTCATCCTGTTCTTCTGCTCGATGGCCGCCTGGTACATTGCGCGCGTGAACTCCAAGTTCTGCAAGGTCATCTACTACCTGTGCATCTTCAGCATGGTGGTCCCCTTCCAGATGGTCATGTTCACGCTGTCCAAGACGGCGGACGTCCTCAAGCTGAACACCCCGTTCACCATCCCCATCGTCTACCTCGGCTTCGGCGCCGGCCTCGCGATCTTCATGTTCGTCGGCTTCGTCAAGTCGATCCCCATCGAGATCGAGGAGGCGGCCTCCATCGACGGCTGCGGCCCCGTGCGCACGTTCTTCCGTGTCGTTCTTCCCATGCTGAAGCCTACGCTCATCTCGGTTGGCATCCTCGAGGTCATGTGGGTGTGGAACGACTACCTGCTTCCGTACCTTGTGCTTGACATCAACAAGTACCGCACCATCCCCATTCACATCCAGTACCTCAAGGGCAGCTACGGTACGGTTGACCTTGGCGCGACCATGGCGCTCATCCTCCTGAGCATCATCCCCGTCATCGTCTTCTACCTGGCGCTGCAGAAGTACATCATCAAGGGCGTCGCAGCAGGCGCCGTTAAGGGCTAAGGAATCATGGATCGTTCGTGCGGCACAATTCTTCCGATCTACGCGCTCCCGACGGCGCATGGGGTCGGCACCCTGGGCAGGGAGGCCCGTGAGTTCGTGGACTTCCTGTCCGAGTCCGGCCAGACCTGGTGGCAGATGCTGCCGGTCGGGCCGACCAGCTACGGCGACTCCCCGTACCAGAGCCCCTCTACCTTCGCGGGAAACCCGTACTTCATCGACCTGGACTACCTGGTCGAGGACGGGCTCCTCACGAGGGACGAGGTCGACGCCGTGGACTGGGGCGACGATCCCAGCAAGGTCGACTACGCCCTTCTCTTCCAGAGGCGCGAGCCGCTGCTTCGCCGCGCATTCGAGCGCGGGCGCAACGGCAACCGCCGGCTCTTCGAGGAGTTCGTGGTCGAGAACGAGTCCTGGCTGGCTGACTACGTCCTGTTCATGGCGGTCAAGCGTCGCTTCGACCTCAAGCCGTGGATCGAGTGGCCTGACGACGGCATCCGCCTTCGCGACGACGACGCCGTGGCCAGGTACACGTCCGAGCTTGCGGACGAGATCGAGTTCTACGAGTTCGAGCAGTTCCTCTTCTACACCCAGTGGGACCAGCTGAAGCGCTACGCGCACGCAAAGGGGGTCAAGGTCCTGGGCGACCTCCCCATCTACGTCGCGTTGGACTCCGCGGACGTGTGGGCGAACCCCACCATGTTCCAGTTGGACGAGAAGAACGTGCCCATCGAGGTCGCGGGCGTTCCGCCAGACTACTTCTCTGCGGACGGACAGCTGTGGGGCAATCCGCTCTACGACTACGACGCCATGGAGAAGGACGGCTTTGCCTGGTGGGTCAACCGCATCAAGGGCGCGGCGAACCTGTACGACTCCATCCGCATCGACCACTTCCGCGGTCTCGAGAGCTACTGGGCCGTGCCGTACGGCGACAAGACCGCGCGCAACGGCCGCTGGGTCAAGGGGCCGGGCATGAAGCTGGTCGGGACGCTGGAGAAGGCGTTCCCCAACGTGAGCTTCATCGCGGAGGACCTTGGCTACACCACGCCGGAGGTGCGTCAGCTGCTCGCGGACTCGGGCATGCCGGGCATGAAGGTGCTCGAGCTTGGCTTCGACTCGCGCGACGTGAGCGACTACCTGCCGCACGCATTCTCCCCGCACTGCGTCTGCTACACCGGAACGCACGACAACCAGACCGTCGAGGGCTGGAGGTCGGAGGCCGATGCGGCTGATATCGAACTTGCCACCAAGTACCTGGGGCTCAACGAGGGGGAGGGCTTCTCGTGGGGCGTCATCAGGGGTGGCATGTCCAGCGTCGCGGAGCTCTTCGTGGCGCAAATGCAAGACTATCTGGAGTTGGGTTCCGAGGCGCGGACCAACTTGCCCGGGACCCTTGGTGGGAACTGGCAGTGGAGGCTTTTGCCGGGGCAGATCACGCCCGGGCTCACTAAGCGCATCGCCGCGATGACCCATATGTATGGAAGGGACGTGAGACGCTAATGGCAGAGGTAAGCCTGAAGCACATCGAGAAGATCTACCCCAACATCGAGGGTGAGAAGAAGCACCTCTTCGGCAAGAAGAAGGACGCTCCCAAGAAGAAGAGCAACCTCAAGCAGGTCGACGGCGGCGTCCTCGCCGTCGAGGACTTCAACCTCGACATCGCCGACCGCGAGTTCATCGTGCTGGTCGGCCCGTCCGGCTGCGGCAAGTCCACCACGCTGCGCATGGTGGCGGGCCTCGAGGAGATCACCTCCGGCGAGCTGTACATCGACGGCAAGCTCATGAACGACGTGGCCCCCAAGGACCGCGACATCGCCATGGTCTTCCAGAGCTACGCCCTGTATCCGCACATGACGGTGCGCGAGAACATGGCGTTCCCCCTGAAGCTGCGCAACGTCCCGAAGGACCAGATCGACAAGAAGGTCGAGGAGGCCGCCTCCATCCTGGGCATCACCGAGTACCTCGACCGCAAGCCGAAGGCGCTTTCCGGCGGCCAGCGTCAGCGCGTCGCCATCGGCCGCGCCATCGTGCGTGAGCCCAAGGTCCTGCTCATGGACGAGCCGCTCTCCAACCTGGACGCAAAGCTCCGCAACCAGATGCGCGCAGAGATCATCAAGCTTCGCCAGCGCATCGACACCACGTTCATCTACGTCACGCACGACCAGACCGAGGCCATGACCCTCGGCGACCGCATCGTGATCATGAGGGACGGCGTAGTCCAGCAGGTCGGCACCCCGCAGGAGCTGTTCGACCACCCCGCGAACCTCTTCGTCGCAGGCTTCATCGGCGTCCCGCAGATGAACTTCTTCGACGCGAAGCTCACCAAGGACGGCGACACCTACAAGGTCAAGGTCGGCGACGCAACGTTCGTCCCCAGCGAGGCAAAGCAGAAGCGCCTCGCCGCCAAGGGCGTCACCCCGCAGGACGTCACGCTCGGCATCCGTCCGGAGCACGTCACCCTCACCGACGACGCGCCCGAGCTCGTGACCGGCACCGTCGACGTCTCCGAGATGATGGGCTCCTCCATCCACCTGCACCTCAACACGCTGGGCAAGGACGTCATCGTCATCGTCCAGACCCAGGACCTCAAGGAGGAGAAGCGCGGTGGTTTCAAGCTGGGCGAGAAGGTCTCCTTCACGTTCGGCGGCGACGTCATCCACCTCTTCGGCAAGGACGACGAGAAGAACCTCGAGTTCTAGCCCAGGCGTCCTCGGGCGCCCGGCAAGGCGCTCCCCGCGGCCGACCGGCGCATGTCATGCCGGCCGGTCGCGTTAGGGGCAGAGCGCATCTTGCGGCAAAAGGCCGCAAGCGTCGCGCACCATAAGGCAGCACCCTCCCCAAGCCCGCGTCGCAACCCCTTTCGGCGACGCGGGCTTCTTCGTGTCGAGGGGCGTCGTCTGCGTGCGACGGGTGACGGGTGCCGCCGCGTCCGTTACGGTCTCGCCGGGCGCGGCGTCGCTATGCCTCGAACCCAAAGAACGACGTGACGTGCACGGTGGAGAAGCCCCTCTCGCATGCCGCGTCGAGCGTCTTCACGGTGTCCTCCACAAGCGCCACGCGGTCGCGGGGGAGCGCGAGGTCATCCGCGACGTCTTGGAGGAAGCCCATCTTCTGGGGCTTGCGCTCGACAAGGCGGATGTGGTCTGGGGCGATGCCGTAGTGCGCGAGCACGAAGTCGCACTTGCCCGGCGCCTCGAAGTCCGCCGCGACGGAGCACGCGTACACGCGCTCCGGCCCCTTTGCGCGCACGAAGCGCTGGATCTGCGGCACGGGGCGCGTGGAAGCGTACGGGTCGTGCGTGCGGACGTAGGTCTCCCAGTCTTCGTCGGGGCACGCGCTGTGGCAGTGCGTGCCGAACTCGTACACGGCCAGCACCCCGTCGATGTCGAACACGACGGCGGTCTGGGGGTCCAGCAGGAAATTGAAGAGCTCGCTCATGGGGTCTCCCTGGTCTTGTCGGGTCTGGCCGCGTGACGCGGCGCGGGGGGCGCCCGGCGGCGTGCGGCATTCGCTCACACCTGCTATATACCACAGGTGGGCGACCCGGATGGGCCGCCCGCCTGGCGTTTCGTATTGCATGTGCCTTGCATGTGCCTTGCGGCTACGTTGCCGCCAATGACCACGCCGACGCCGTGGTCGATGGTGAGGCGACGGCCGCGGTGGCCGCGAGCTGCATTAGAGGTCCATCGAGAGGTAGCGCTCGCCGGTGTCGGGCAGGATCGCCACGATGGTCTTGCCGGCGTTCTGCGGGCGGTTGGCCAGCTCGACCGCAGCGGAGACGGCCGCGCCGGAGCTGATGCCCACGAGCAGGCCGAAGCCGCTCGCGAGGCGCTTCTTGGTCGCGATGGCGTCCGCGGAGGTAACGGGCACGACCTCGTCCACGACGGACGCATCGTACGTCTTGGGGACGAAGCCGGCGCCGATGCCCTGGATCTTGTGGCCGCCGGCGGGCTTGCCCTCCAGCACCGCGGACTCCGCGGGCTCGACGGCGATGCCCTGGACGGAGGGCTTCTGCTCCTTCAGGTACTTGGCGGTGCCGCTGATGGTTCCGCCGGTGCCGACGCCCGCGACGATGAAGTCGACGGTGCCCTCGGTGTCACGCCAGACCTCGGGGCCAGTGGTCTTGTAGTGGGCGCGCGGGTTTGCGGGGTTCACGAACTGGCCGGCGACGATGGCGCCGGGGGTCTGCTTGCGCAGCTCCTCCGCACGGGCGACGGCGCCCTTCATGCCCTCGGAGCCAGGGGTGAGCACGATCTGCGCGCCGTAGGACGCGGCGAGCTTGCGACGCTCGACGGACATGGTCTCGGGCATGACGAGGATCATCTTGTAGCCGCGCTCGGCCGCGAGCATGGCAAGGCCGACGCCGGTGTTGCCGCTCGTGGGCTCGATGACGGTGCCGCCCGGCTGGAGCGTGCCGTCGGCCTCGGCCGCGTCGAGCATGGCCCTGGCGATGCGGTCCTTGACGGAGCCGCCGGGGTTGGTGGCCTCGTACTTGCCCAGGATGGTGGCCTTGCCGTCCACCAGGGCCGAGAGGTCTACGAGTGGGGTGGAGCCGATGAGTGCCTCAGTGCTTCCTGCGTACTTCATTTCTTCCTCCTATGAGACTGGGTGCGAGGTAAACAGCGCCTTGTGCGTGGTAACTCGCATGGCAGTATCGTGGCACCTAAATCCCTAGCAATCAAGTAGGAAAATACATTCGTAACAAAATCCTATCTGTGCGGTGGGAGAAGGCGGCCCCGGTCGATTATTGGGTAAGAATGCGGTCGCAAAAAGGGTCTGACTTTACAATTCTGCGGACTGGTACCTATTAGCGGGCTTTTGGTACCAGTCAGACTTCTGGCCCCCATGGCGTGGGAATAAATTAGGTGCACGGTTGGTGTCGACGCTGGCGGTGCATGATGAAAAAAGATATCGAACGGCGCTGTGTCGAACTGACTCAGACGGCAATCACGCGCTTCTGGCAGCGCGATCCAGAGTACGTGCTCAGTCTCTGCAGTGACGACGTCATGTGGATCTCTCCGGAGAAGGACCGCTACATGCGCGGCCTGGACGAGGTCTCGGCCGACTTCCGTAAGTCCGCGCACGACATAAAGAGCTCCCACGTCTCGCACGCGCAGTTCTCCGTGGTGCAGAACTGCGGTGACGCCTGCTCCGTCGTGGGCCGCTACGTGGTGACGATGGACGAGGAGACGGGGCTGATCCGGCAGTCGCACGAGCGCTGCCAGTTCAACTGGGAGCGCAAGGGCGGCGAGCTCAGGGTCGTGAGCATGTTCGTGAGCTGGCCGCGCGGGCAGATGGTGCCGGAAGAGACGTGCTGTGTCGATTCGATAAGCAAGGTGACGCGCCGCTACCTCGAGGCACGCATCGCCGCGCAGAGCGACAAGCGCCGCCTGGTGTTCCCGGACGTGAACGGACCCATACGCTTCGTGTCCCTCAACGAGGTGCTGTGGGTGGGCGCAAAGCGCAAGCACACCATCATCCACACGGTCTCGGGCGACTACGAGGCGAGCATCGGCCTTTCCGAGGTGGAGCGCTCACTTGGCCAGGGCTTTGTGCGCGTGCACCGCAGCTTCATAGTGAACCCCAGCTACGTGGCGCTGATCGAGCGTCGCGAGATCGTGATGTCAGACGACACGCGCGTTCCGGTTCCCGAGAAGCGCCATGCCGAGGTGGCGGCGCGGCTCATGCGGACCACGAACTAGTGCCCGTCGCGGCCGCGCGGGTCGCAACCCCCAACGCCCGCGCGGCCGCAGGCTTGCGCTGCGGAATTTATTGGATACTTGTCCGGCGGATGCGGATTTGCCTGAACGGGTTTCCCAACAACTCACTTCACCACGTAGCGCGCCTGGATCTTCAGGCGCGCGTTGCTTGCGACGAGGACGTTGTCGCCCGTCAGGCGCGGGCTCTCCGGCGCCTCGGGAATCAGGTACACGTGCTCGAACGTGGCCTTGCACGCGTCGAGCGAATCCGCGAGCACGTCGGTCCCCTTGCCCTCGAGCGGGGATATCACGTTCGCCAGGTACACGCCGCCCTCCGCCAGGTGGTCGCGCACCTGCCGCGCGCCGTCCTCGGTCTTGAGGGGGCCAAGCGGCCTCTTGCCGCCAAACGCGTCGTTCACGATGAGGTCGAAGCGCTCGCCGGAGCGGGTGAGGTAGCCCCAGCCGTCGTCGCACACCAGGTCGAGCCTGCCGTCCTCCCGCGTGTGGAACTCGCGCTCGAGGTCGTCCAGAAAGAAGAAGCGCCGCGCGATGTCCGTTATGGCGGGGTCGATCTCCACGACCGTGGTCGAAAGGCGCGGGCACGAGCTCACCAGCCACTTGGGAAACGAGTAGCCGCCGCCCCCTATGACGAGGGCACGCCCTTCTCGCCCGTCCTTGAGGCCGGCGATGTCGACTATCTGCGCAAAGTAGCGGTGGTACACGCACACGAGGCGATACCTCAGGCTGTCTTGCACGTAGCTGACGGACTGGAACTTGCCGCCCACGTTGAGCAGGCGGATGGGGACGCCGTCGTCGTCCTGCGAGTCAAACACGATCGCCGGGCCGAACTTGGTACGAAGCTTGATGTAAACGCCACGGCGCCTGAGCACAAGCAGGCACGCGAGGCATACGAGGTCGACGGCGACGGCGATCGCGATGAGCGCGACGATGGGCGTGGGGAGCTTTGGCATGCGTTTACCTTTGGTGTTCTGGCGCGGCGGCGGGGTGCGGGGCGCACGTAAAACGGGCACGTAGAGATTGTGAGTTTTGCCCGGCTTTGGTTATACTAACCATTGCATCTTTGTCGAACCTAAGACGCCACCATCAATACAGAACCTTTGGGAGGACTCGTATGATTTTGGGAATGGGACCTTTTGAGCTGATTGTCATCGTCTTGGTAGTGCTGGTCATCTTTGGGCCCAAGAACCTCCCGAAGCTTGGCAAGTCGCTTGGCCAGACCGTGAAGAACGTGCGCGAGGGCATGGAGGAGGGCTCCGACGACAAGAAGGACGAGAAGTCCGAGGAGGCCGCCAAGGACGCCGAGGCCGAGGACGTGGTCGAGGAGTCCGCAGACTCCGACGCAGACGCCGCCGAGGACGTCGTCTTCTGCTCGCACTGCGGCCACAAGAACGAGGCCGGCGCGGAGTTCTGCTCCAAGTGCGGCAGCCCCCTGTCCAAGTAACGAGCGTCCCGCCAGCGCAAGCGCACCGCCGGCACGGGCAAGCGTCCTGGCCAACACCACGAAGGAAAGCAGAACATGGCAAACAAGGAAATCATCCTTACCCCCGAAGGCCGCCAGAAGCTCGTCGAGGAGCTTGAGTACCGCGAGGGCGAGAAGCACGACGAGATCGTCGAGCGCATCAAGGAGGCCCGCGGCTTTGGCGACCTCTCCGAGAACGCGGAGTACGACGCCGCGAAGGAGGAGCAGTCCCAGAACGAGTCCCGCGTGAACGAGATCCGCCACATCCTGGCGACGGCCAAGGTCGTGGAGTCCGGCGCGGACGCCCACCTGTCCGTCTCCATCGGCACCACCGTGGAGCTCGAGGACGCCAAGGGCAAGCGCATGAGCCTCACCATCGTGGGTACCACCGAGACCGACTCCATCAACCACAAGATCTCGAACGAGTCCCCGGCGGGCATGGCGCTCATCGGCCACGTCGTGGGCGACCAGGTTTCCTTCAACACCCCCACCGGCAAGGTCCGCGAGTACAAGATCGTCAACATCACGCGATAGGCCAGGCCACGCGGAAGCCCGCATAGCACGAAGCGTCGCGCCCCACTGCGCAGGTGAACCTGTGTGGCTGGGGCGTTCTTGGTAACGGCGCCCGCGGGCATCGCGCCCGGCACGCAACGCAAGCCAGCAACGGCGGCCACAGGCCGACATATTCCAGAACAGGAGAGAACATGGCTCAGGCGAGCAATGCCCCCGAGGTAGACATCAACGACGTGCGCGCGGTCCGCCGCGCGAAGCGCCAGGCGCTCATCGACGCCGGCGTGAACCCGTACCCCATCGCGAGCAAGGTCACGGCCCACGCGAAGGACCTGGAGGAGAAGTACGCGGACCTCGAGGCCGGCGCCGACACCCAGGACGAGTACTCCCTCGCCGGTCGCGTCCGCGCGATCCGCGGCCAGGGCAAGCTCATGTTCGTGGTGCTGGAGGACGTGTCTGGCAAGATCCAGCTGTTCTGCCGCGTGAACGACATGGACGAGAAGAGCTGGGAGCTGCTGCGCCAGCTCGACATGGGCGACATCGTCCAGGCGGAGGGCCCCGTCGTGCGCACCCGCCGTGGAGAGCTCTCGCTCGCGCCCAGGAGCATCGCCCTTCTCTCCAAGTCCATGCGCCCGCTGCCCGAGAAGTTCCACGGGCTGACGGACCGCGAGATCCGCTACCGCCAGCGCTACCTCGACCTGATCATGAACCCCGAGGTGCGCGACGTCTTCCGCAAGCGCAGCCGCATCGTGAGCCTCATCCGCAGCTACATGGAGGCCGACGGCTACATCGAGGTCGAGACGCCCATCATGCACTCCATCCTGGGCGGCGCGAACGCGAAGCCGTTCGTCACGCACTTCAACGCGCTCGACCGCGACTTCTACCTGCGCATCGCGACGGAGCTGCCGCTGAAGCGCCTGATCGTGGGCGGCATGGAGCGCGTGTTCGAGATCGGCCGCCAGTTCCGCAACGAGGGCATGGACCTCACCCACAACCCGGAGTTCACCTCGATGGAGGCGTACTGCGCCTACAGCGACCTGGACGGCATGAAGCGCCTGACCGAGGGCCTGTTCCAGTACATCGCGCGCGAGGCGTGCGGCTGCGAGCCCGGCCACGAGGTCATCATGTTCCAGGGGCAAGAGATCGACATGAGCGGCACGTGGGACTCGCGCCCGCTGAGCGAGATCGCCTCCGAGGTCGTGGGCGAGCACGTGGACATGGACACCCCGGTGGAGCACCTGCGCGAGCTGTGCCGCGCCAACGGCATCGAGCCGCAGGACAACTGGGGCCCGGGCAAGCTGCTGTTCGAGCTGTACGACGAGCTGGGCGAGGAGACCCTGGTGCGCCCGACCTTCGTGTGCGACTACCCGGAGGAGGTGAGCCCCCTGTCCAAGCGCAAGGACGACGACCCGCGCCTGACGGACCGCTTCGAGCTCGTGATCGCCGGCCACGAGTACGCCAACGCGTTCAGCGAGCTCAACGACCCCGTTGACCAGGCCGGCCGCTTTGCGGAGCAGGTTGCGGCCAAGGGCTTTGGCGACGACGAGGCCATGGGCTACGACTACGACTACGTGCGCGCGCTGGAGTACGGTATGCCGCCCGCGGGTGGCATCGGCTACGGCATCGACCGCATGATGATGCTGTTCTGCGACCAGCCGTCCATCCGCGACGTGCTGCTGTTCCCGCAGATGAAGCCGGAGACCGTCACGCGCCAGGACATCGCGGAGCAGGTTGGCGGCGCGCGCACGGACAACGCCGCCGCGGACGTGGACTCGCTTTTCTCGGATGCCGAGAAGGGCGCGACCGCCGAGGTGGAGGCCCAGCGCCAGGCCGAGGACGCCGAGCCGGCGGCCGACGCCGAGCCGGCAACCGATGCCGCGGGCGAGAAGGACGAGGCCTCGGGCTCGCAGGACGGCGCCGGGGCGTCCGACGCGGTGCGCGCGGCCATCGACGCCACGGCGCAGGAGGGTGAGGCGCTCGACGCCGGGATCACCCGCGAGAAGGCGCACGAGCTGCTGACCACGTACAACAAGGACCCGTTCCACGTGAGCCACGGCGAGACGCTCGAGGGCCTCATGCGCCACTTCGCGCAGAAGTACGACCCGGCGAACGTGGACTTCTGGGGCCTGGTGGGCCTGCTGCACGACCTTGACTGGGAGAGGTGGCAGGACGACCAGCTCCACACCACGAAGACCGCGGAGCTTCTGGCCGAGGCCGGCGCGAACCCGTACCTGGCGCACGCCATCATGACGCACAACTCCGATATGAACCACGACCTGCCGGAGCCGCGGCTTAAGATGGAGAAGGTGCTGTTTGAGTGCGACGAGGTCTCCGGCCTGATCCAGGCGGCGGCCAAGATGCGCCCGTCCGGATCGGTTATGGACATGCCGCTGAAGTCGCTCAAGAAGAAGTTCAAGGACAAGCGCTTCGCGGCCGGCTGCGACCGCGACGTGATGCGCCTGGGCGCGCAGTACAACGGGCTCGAGGTGGCGGACGCGCTGAACGAGGTGCTCGAGGCCATGAAGGCCATCGCGCCCGTGGGCGACATCTACGCACGGGACGACGAGGACGAGGCGGAGCAGTCCGCCGAGCCCGCGAAGAAGGGCCTCACGATCGAGCCGGTGGCCGATGGCGTGACGTTCGACGTGTTCAGCCAGTCCGACATGCGCGTGGTCCACGTGAAGGAGTGCGTCGCCGTCCCGAAGAGCAAGAAGCTGCTGCAGTTCACGCTGGACGACGGCTCTGGCCAGGACCGCACGATCCTCTCGGGCATCCACGAGTACTACGAGCCGGAGGACCTGGTGGGGAAGAACGTGGTCGCCATCGTGAACATCCCGCCGCGCAAGATGATGGGCGTGGAGTCCTGCGGCATGCTGCTCTCCGCCATCCACGAGGTCGACGGTCAGGAGCGCCTGAACCTGCTGATGGTGGACGACGCCATCCCCGCGGGCTCGAAGCTGTACTAGGCCGGGCGGCGCACCGGGCGCCGGCACAGGGCCGGGCGCGCGCAAGACACATGCAAGGGGGCCGTCGACGGTGCTGTCCGTCGGCGGCCCCCTCTGCGTGGGCGGCTCTTCTCGGCCAGCCGCGTGCCGGCGCGCGTCCCGCGGCCGTACCCGCGGCCGCAACCACGGCTAGTGGGTGGACACGGAGTGGAACTCGTAGCCGCGTGCGTGGCGTGCTATGGAGTACTCGAACGGCACGCCGTCGTCCAGGTAGCCCACCTGCTCCACCTCCAGAAGCGGCGTCGTGGGCGTCACGTCGAGCCACTCCACCTCGCTCTTGCTGGGAAGCACCGCCCGCAGGGTGCGGTGCGCGCTGCCGATCTTCAGGCCAAGGTCACCCTCGATGTAGCCGTAGATCGTGGTCTCCACGTTGCGCTCGCGCAGGTCCGGTATCAGCTTGATGGGCATGAACGTGTACTCGATCACCTGAGGAACGTCGTCGATGAGGCGGGTTCGGCACACGTAGTACGCAAACTCGTCCGAATCCATGCCCAAAAGCCCCGCGACCTCCGCCTTCGGCCTTACGACGGAGAACTCGTGCACGTCGGACGTCACCTTCTCGCCCGGGTGCTCGGCGCAGAAGCCTGTCATCTGGCTGGACATGTCCCACCCGGAGGGCGACTGGGCCTCTGGCTGCGGCACGCGCTTCACGTACGTGCCCGAGCCGCGCCGCCTTGCGATGAGCCCCTGCTGCACCAGCTCGTCCATCGCCTTCTTGATGGTGATCTTGCTCACGTCGTACAGGTCGCACAGCTCCGGCGTGGTGGGAAGCTGGTCGTTCGGGCCGTACACGCCCGAGGCGATCTTCTTGCGGATGTCATCGGCCACCGACTCGTACTTAAGCATGCGCGTCTTCTTTCCATCGTCTGTCTCATGCCATTATCCCCATAATTCGTCCCATTGTCTTTATTGAACACGAACAAAAAATATTCCTTTATTGCGCAAAGTATCTGCTGAGAAGCACCGCGGGCGCCGGGACGAGAAGGACGGCCCCCTCGGTCGGGGTTTTGAGGACGTGGTCCCAAAAAAGCCCGCCGTGCGTTATAGCCGCCGCGCAACGGGGTACAGACGTACAAGCAAACCAACATCCGTGGGCCCGCATGCGCGTGGGGTCGCGGAAGCACAAGGATTGGAGGCGTCAGACCCCGCATGTTCGAGAAGTTCACAGACAAGGCCCGCAAGGTCATGAGCCTCGCGCAGGAGGAGGCCCGCAGCCTCGGCAAGATGTACGTGGGTACGGAGCACCTGCTGCTCGCGCTCATCCGCGAGGGCGACGGCATCGCCGCGCAGGCGCTCGCGAAGCTCGACGTCACGTATGACGAGACCGTGGCCACCATCAAGGAGATCTCGTCCGAGGAGACCGAGCCCGTCCCCGGCGGCCACATCCCGTTCACGCCGCGCGCCAAGCGCGTGCTGGAGGACGCGTACCGCGAGACCGTGACCCGCGGCCAGACCTACATCGCCACCGAGCACCTGCTCCTGGGCATCGTCGCGGAGGGCGACGGCCGTGCCATGACCGCGCTCTCTCGCATGGGCGTGTCCGGCGACGCCGTGCGCAACGCCGTGAACGAGCTGATGGAGAGCGAGGGCGAGAAGGGCGAGCCCGCCTCCGCCGCGACCGAGGTCGGCTTCGGCCCGCAGTTCATGGGCGCGGGCGCGCCGCAGGGCGGCTCGTCCGCCGACGACGGCTCCATGCTGGAGCAGTTCGGGCGCAACCTCACGAAGCTGGCGGCGGACGGCAAGCTCGACCCCGTCATCGGTCGCGACCGCGAGGTCGAGCGCGTGATGCAGGTGCTTGCCCGCCGCCAGAAGAACAACCCGCTCATCCTGGGCGACCCGGGCGTCGGCAAGACGGCCATCGTCGAGGGCCTCGCGCAGCTCATCTCCGCCGGCAACGTGCCGGACATCCTGCGCGGCAAGCAGATCTGGACCCTGGACGTCGCCTCGCTCGTCGCCGGCTCCAAGTACCGCGGCGAGTTCGAGGAGCGCATGAAGAAGGTCATCGCGGAGGTGATGAAGAGCAAGGACGACATCCTCTTCATCGACGAGATCCACACCATCATCGGCGCGGGCTCCGCGGAGGGCTCCATCGATGCGGCCTCCATCCTGAAGCCGCCGCTGTCCCGCGGCGAGATCCAGGTCATCGGCGCCACGACGGTGGACGAGTACCGCAAGCACATCGAGAAGGACTCCGCGCTCGAGCGCCGCTTCCAGCCCGTCAACATCGGCGAGCCCACGCCGGAGGACACCATCAAGATCCTCCACGGCCTGCAGGACCGCTACGAGAAGCACCACCACGTCAAGTACACGGACGCGGCCATCGAGGCGGCGGTCAGCCTCTCGAACCGCTACGTGCAGGACAGGTTCCTTCCGGACAAGGCCATCGACATCATCGACGAGGCCGGCGCGCGCACGCGCGTCCACAAGACGACGCTGCCGCCGGAGCTCGCGCAGGTGGACGAGGAGCTCGCCCGCATCAAGGAGCAGAAGTCGAAGGCCGCGACGGCCCAGGAGTTCGAGGAGGCCGCGCGCCTGCGCGACAAGGAGCGCGAGCTCACGTCCAAGCGCGACGAGCTCGAGAAGTCCTGGCACGAGCGCCAGAGCAAGAACGTCGTCGTGGTGGACGAGAAGGACATAGCAGACGTGGTCTCGGACATCACCGGGGTCCCGGTGTCCAACCTGACCGAGGCGGAGGCCTCGAAGCTCCTGCGCTGCGAGGACGCCCTGCACCAGCGCGTCATCGGCCAGGACGAGGCCGTGAGCAAGGTCGCGCGCGCCATCCGCCGCAGCCGCTCGCCGCTCAAGGACCCGCGTCGCCCCGGCGGCTCGTTCATCTTCCTCGGGCCGTCCGGCGTCGGCAAGACGGAGCTCGCGAAGTCGCTCGCGGAGTTCCTGTTTGGCAGCGACGACGCCCTCATCAGCTTCGACATGTCCGAGTTCATGGAGAAGCACGAGGTGTCCAAGCTCGTGGGCGCGCCTCCCGGATACGTTGGCTACGACGAGGGCGGCGAGCTCACGAAGGCCGTGCGCAGGCGCCCGTACTCCGTCGTGCTGTTCGACGAGATCGAGAAGGCCCACCCGGACGTCTTCAACGTCCTTCTCCAGATCCTGGACGAGGGTCGCCTGACCGACGGCCAGGGCCGCACCGTCGACTTCAGCAACACCGTCATCATCATGACGTCCAACATAGGCGCGCGCGAGATAGCGCAGACGGCGCCCATGGGCTTCAGCGCCGAGGGCAACGGCGGGCTTTCCGACCGCGAGATCAAGAGTCGCGTGGAGGGCGAGCTCAAGCACCTGTTCCGCCCGGAGTTCCTGAACCGCGTGGACGAGATCGTGGTGTTCAAGTCGCTCACGGGCGATCAGCTGCGCCAGATCGTGGAGCTCATGATCCGCGACCTGCGCAACCGCCTCATCGCGAACGGCATGTCCATCGAGCTGACGGACGCGGCGCGCGACTACATCGCGAAGCGCGGCACGGACCCCGTCTATGGCGCGCGTCCGCTGCGCCGCGCCATCCAGACGCTCATCGAGGACCCGCTGTCCGAGCAGATGCTCATGGGCACCTGGAAGGCGGGCGACGTGATCGCGGTGGACGCCGGCGAGGACGGCCTCACGTTCTCGAAGGGCGAGGGAGAGATCCCGGCCGTGACCGAGAGGGTCCACATGGACCTTCCCCGCGCGCGCGAGCACTGGAGCGCGCCGGCCGGCGGCCACGCGACGCCCGGGGCCTCCGGGGGGCTTGCCTCCGCGGAGTAGCCGCGACAAAGGGGCGGGGTTCTTCTCGCCCCGCGCAAGCAATATACTGTAGGTGACGACGTTGGCCGGCCCGCGACGCGCGGGCCGGCTGTGATATGGGGGTGAGCCGATGGACCAGAACGAGGTGGACAGGGCCCAGGACAGCAGGGAGCGGCTGCGCTCGGCCATTCGCCAGACCGCGCCGGGAACGTCGCTCAGGCACGCGCTTGACATGATCATCGCGGGCCACATGGGGGCGCTCATCTGCATAGGCGACACGGACGCCGTGCTGGCCGCCGGGGACGACGGCTTCAAGCTTGACATATCGTTCACCGCGAACCGCCTGTTCGAGCTCAGCAAGATGGACGGCGCCATCGTGATCGACAAGGGGCTCACCCAGATCCTGCGCGCAAACTACCACCTGAACCCGGACCCGTCGCTCCCCACAAGCGAGACGGGGATGCGCCATCGCACCGCCGCGCGCATGAGCCTGCTCACGAAGGCCATCGTGATATCCGTGTCCGAGCGCCGGCAGGTCGTGAACGTCTTCGTGGACGGCAAGGGCCACCAGCTGCGCACCGTGACGCAGATCATGGCGTCCGTGAACCAGCTGCTGGTGTCGCTGCAGAGCACGCGCACGCAGCTCGACCGCAGCCTGCTGCGCCTGACCACGCTCGAGCTGGACAACTACGTCACGCTTTCGGACATAACTGAGACGATCTACCTGTTCGAGGTGCTGGCCACCGTGGCGGAGCAGCTGGACCGCCTGATCCTGGAGCTGGGAAGCGAGGGCAAGACCATCGAGATGCAGCGCGACGAGTTCGTGGGCGACGCGAGCGAGAACTACACGCTGCTGGTGCGCGACTACGCGGCGGACTCCTCGCGCGAGAACGCGGCCCGCATCCGCAGGCAGCTGCACGAGACGGACAACGCCCGCCTGCGCCAGCCAAAGGTGGTCGCGTCCATCCTGGGCTACGAGGGCAAGAGCGAGGACTCCATCCTGACGCCGCTGGGCCTGCGCACGCTGTCGAACATCTCCGTGGTGCGAAAGGGCATGGCCGACAAGATTGTGGACGAGTACGGATCGCTCCAGAACCTGCTCGACGACATCGAGAAGAACCCGTCGCGCCTGGACAGCGTGGGCGTGGACAACCCCAGCATCCTGGCGGACAGCCTGTACCGCATGTGGGGCAAGCGCGCATGAGCGCCCCAAGGCCGTGCGCATGCGCCCTGGCCGAGAAGGACGCGCCCACGCGATCCGGGCAGGACACGTGCGCGATAGTGGTTGCCGGCGGCGTGGGCCAGCGCTTTGGCGACCCGCGGGGCAAGCAGTACGTGGAGCTGTGCGGGCTACCCATAGCGTGCTGGGCGGTGCTCGCGCTGGACAGGGCGCCCTCCGTGGGGCACGTCGTGGTGGTGTGCGCGCCGGAGCGCGAGGACGAGATGCGCCGCGACGTGCTGGGCAGGCTCCGCCTGCGCTGCCCGGTGACCATAGCCCACTCCGGCGCGACGAGGCAGGAGTCCGTGTACTCGGGGCTGTGCGCCGTGCCCGGGCGTTCGGGCTTCTCGATGGTGGCCATCCACGACGCCGCGCGCCCGCTCGTGCGCACGCAGGACGTGGAGCGCTGCATCGCGCGCGTCCGCGGGGACGATGCGGTGGCGGGCGCCATCTGCGCCGTGCCCAGCACGGACACGCTGAAGCTGGTGGAAGGCGACTCCGTCGTGGCGACGCCGGACCGCAGCTTCTATTGGTGCGCGCAGACGCCGCAGGTGTTCAGGACGAAGGCCATCGTGTCCGCCCACCGCGCGGCCATATGGGACGAGTTCGTGGGGACGGACGATGCGTCGCTGGTGGAGCGCCACGGCGGGCGCGTGGTGTGCGTGAAGTCCAGCCGCGACAACATAAAGGTGACGCTTCCCGAGGACCTGGCCATTGCGCAGACGCTGCTCGAGCGGCGCCTGATCCAGGAGGGCTGCGGCCTTGAGTGAGGAGGAGACGTGCTTCGCATAGGACACGGGTTCGACGTCCACCGCTTCGCGGAGGGACGCAGGTGCATCCTGGGCGGCGTGGACGTGCCGAGCCAGAGGGGGCTTCTGGGCCACTCCGACGCGGATGTCGTGACGCACGCCCTGATGGACGCCATACTGGGTGCGCTTCGCGCCGGCGACATCGGCCAGCTCTTTCCGGACGACGACCCCGCGTTCGAGGGGGCGGACTCCCTCGTGCTGCTCTCGCGCGTGATGGACGTGGTGCGCGAGCGCGGCGCGCGCGTGCTGGACTGCGACTGCACCATCGCGGCGCAGGCGCCAAGGCTCGCGCCGTACCGCGACCAGATGAGGGGCAACCTCGCCCGTGCCATGGGCGTGGACGTGGGATGCGTGGGCATGAAGGCCACCACGACGGAGCGGCTGGGCTTCGTGGGCCGCGAGGAGGGCATCGCCGCGTGGGCCGTGGTGCTTCTGGACGACGGCCAGGGCGACGCCGCGGGCGCCAGGCGATGTAACGACTGAGGCGCCCGGGGCCGCGGCCCAGGCGCAAAGCGCTACAATGCCATGCCATGAACGCACGCGGGCCACGCCCGCTCACACCCAAGGAGAACCACGATGCTCGTATACAACTCCCAGACCCACAAGAAGGAAGAGTTCAGGCCCATCGACGAGGGCAAGGTCCGCATGTACGTGTGCGGCCCCACCGTGTACGACCAGATTCACATTGGCAACGCGCGCACGTTCCTGAGCTTCGACGTGATCCGACGCTACCTGCAGTACAAGGGCTACGAGGTCACGTTTGCCCAGAACCTGACGGACGTGGACGACAAGATTATCAACCGCGCGAACGAGGAGGGCCGCACGGCCGCGGAGGTGGCGGAGGAGTACTCCAACGCCTTCATCGAGCAGATGCACCGCTTCGGCATCCTCGACCCGGACATTCGCCCGCGCGCCACGCGCGAGATCGAGGCCATGCAGCAGATGATCCTGGCCCTGATCGAGAAGGGCCACGCATACGCCGCCGACAACGGCGACGTGTACTTCTCGGTGAGGTCCGACCACAACTACGGCATCCTCTCCGGCCGCGACCTCGACCAGCTGCGCGCCGGCGAGCGCGTCGAGGTGAACGACCAGAAGCGCGACCCGTTCGACTTCGCCCTGTGGAAGGCCGCGAAGCCCGGCGAGCCCAGCTGGCCGAGCCCGTGGAGCGACGGCCGCCCCGGCTGGCACACGGAGTGCTGCGCCATGATCCACCGCTACCTGGGCACGCCCATCGACATCCACGGCGGCGGCCAGGACCTCGTCTTCCCGCACCACGAGAACGAGACCGCGCAGGCCATGTGCGCGTGGGGCCGCCCGCTTGCGAACGTGTGGATGCACACGGGCATGCTCCGCGTGAACGGCGAGAAGATGTCCAAGTCGCTTGGCAACTTCTTCACCCTGAAGGAGATCCTGGACAAGTACCCCGCGGACGCCGTGCGCCTGCTCATGCTGCAGACCCACTACCGCTCCGCGCTCGACTTCCAGACCGACCAGCTGGACGGTGCCGTCGGCACGCTGGAGCGCCTGCGCACCTGCGTGAAGAACCTGCGCTGGGCCGCTGACATGGCGCCGCAGGACGGCGAGCTCTCTGCCAATGACCGCGAGCTGGGCGCCGCCATCGACGCGGCCCACGACGAGTTCGTGCGCCAGATGGACGACGACTTCAACACCTCCGGCGGCCTCGCGGCCATCTTTGGCCTGGTGACCGCCGCGAACAAGTACCTCGCGGACGCCGGCAACGACGCGGCGACCGCGCCGGCGCTGCGTGCGGCCGACATGATCGTCGAGCTTTCCGACGTGCTGGGCATCAACCTCTCCCAGATCGGCGAGAGCGACCTTCCGCACGAGCTTGTGGACCTTGCGGCCGAGCACGCCGGCTACCAGGGAGACGACCCCGCGGCAGCCGCGAAGGCGCTGCTGGACGCGCGCCAGGCGGCCCGCGCCAAGAAGGAGTGGGCGACGGCGGACGCCATCCGCGACGGCATCGCCGCGCTGGGCCTTGTGGTGGAGGACACCGCAGCCGGCGCGCGCCTGACGAGGAAGGCGTAGGGGGCCCATGTCGAAGATGCAGCCGAGAAGCGCCGGGCGTCCCGACAGGGGCGGCGCGCGGGGCAAGGGCGGACGCGGGTCCGCGCGTCCCGCGGGCGGTCGCGGGGAGCGCCGGGGGCCGAAAGCGGCCGCCAATGGCCGCGAC